>JAOZSC010000377.1 GCA_029939875.1 Desulfobacterales bacterium | reverse complement strand
TGGCCAGCTATACTGACTGCTATCGATAGCTGCTTTAGCAAGACGGAGCGCAGCGGCACAACAACTTTAGGCACTTCGAACTTTAGGCACTTCTTTACTAGAAAAGGAGTCCCGTCATGAACATTGCCGTTGTCGGTGGAGGAACCCGCTGCAAGCGTCTGATCGACGTCATTGATCGGCACGCTTTTGAAGAGATCGACCCCCGGGTGGTGGCCGTTGCCGATACAAAAGAGGATGCGCCCGGTCTGGCCAGGGCAAAAGCCAAGGGACTGTTCGTTACCCGCGATTATAACGATTTTTTTAACCGCGATGACATCGATCTGATCATCGAGCTGACCGGTAATATGGATATCTATAACGATATCCTGGATAAAAAAAAGAAGCACGTACGGGCCATCTCCGACGCGACTGCCCAGCTTTTTTACGAGATCGCCCGGATTTCCACTCTGCAGAAAAAAACCGACCAGGAGCTTCAGGAAACCCGCGCCCGGTACAAGGCCATCATCAATGAGCTGATTCAGGAAGATGTCATGGTCATCGCCTATGATTACCGGATCATGGACATCAATGACAGCCTGCTCAACAAGCTGGGCCTGCGGCGCCGGGATGTCATCGGTCAATACTGTTATGAAATCACCCACCGTCAGGACCTGCCCTGCTCCGGAAAAAACCATCCCTGTCCGCTGATCCAAACCATGAATACCAAAAAACCTTTTCAAACCACCCACACTCACCTGGACAAAGACAACAAAAAAATCTATTATTCAATTTCCACCTATCCCATGCTCGAGGAAGGCGATGTCATTGGTGCGATTGAAATATCACGAGATATCACCCAGGATATCAATATGCAAAAAGCGATGATGCAACAGGAAAAGCTGGCATCCATCGGTCGCCTGTCAGCGGGTGTCGCCCACGAAATCAACAACCCTCTGACCACCATTTTAACCACCGCCATGCTGATCCAGGAGGATCTCGACCCGGAAGATCCCAATTTCGAAGAACTGGGCACCATTACCAGTGAGACCCTGCGCTGTCGCAAGATCGTCACCAGCCTGCTGGATTTTGCCCGGCAGTCAAATCCTGTCAAAAAAGAAAACGACATTAACAAAATCATAAAAGAGTGTCTGGTGTTAACCCGTAAACAGGCCGCGTTTAAGGACCTGACTTTAACCAGCGAACTGGCGGATAATATCCCCCCCCTGTATATCGACAAGGGTCAGATTGAGCAGGCCATCATCAATTTGACCCTCAATGCCATCGAAGCCACGGACGCCGGGGGCTCCCTGTCGATTTGTACTACCTATAGCCGATACCGCCAGGTTGTCGATGTTGTGGTCAGCGATACGGGCAGCGGAATCCGTGAAAACGATCTTGGCAAGATTTTCGATCCCTTTTTTACTACCAAAGAAAGCGGCAACGGCCTTGGGTTAGCCATCACCCACGGAATCATCGAACAGCACAACGCAACCATCGATGTTTTCAGCAAGCCAGGCCGTGGAACCACATTTACGATTAAATTCCCTCTGTCATCAGGAAAAAATGATGCCGACTGATATCCCCCGGATACTCGTCGTTGACGATGAGCCCAACATCTGCCGAATCTGTACCCGGGTGCTGGCAAAGCTAAATTACGAGGTGAGCTATGCCCTCAATGGCTATGACGCCTTAAAAATGATGGCCGCCAAACCGTTTGACATCATCATCACAGACTTAAAAATGAGCAGTTTGGGCGGCATGGAGGTTTTGCGCCGGGTAAAAGAAAGCCACCCGGATACACCGGTGATTGTCATGACCGGCTATTCCAGTGTAGCGTCGGCCGTGGAAGTGATGAAAATGGGTGCCCTGGACTATCTTCCGAAACCGTTTACCCCGGATGAACTACGCGCCATCGTACGCCAGGCCGTAGCGGAAAGACAGGTGCGGCAACAAAATCGAAACCTGCAGCAACAGATTAAAAGGGGCAAGACCCCTTCCCATCAACTCATCGGCAGCAGCCCGAAAATCAACCGGGTCATCACCATGATCCAGAAAGTGGCACCAACGGATTCCACGGTTCTCATTCACGGTGAGAGCGGAACCGGCAAGGAACTGGTGGCCCGAGCCGTGCACGCCAACAGCCGCCGAAGCAAAGCGGTTTTTTTCGCCGTCGACTGCGCCACCCTGTCAACTAATCTGCTGGAAAACGAATTGTTCGGCCACACCAGGGGCGCTTTTACCGATGCAGGCAACGACAAGCCGGGAATCTTCAAACAGGCCGACGGGGGAACAATCTTTCTGGATGAAATCAGTAATATCAGCCTGGAGGTCCAGGGCAAGCTGCTGCGGTTTCTGGAGTCCCGTGAGTTTCTTCCCCTGGGAGCCGTTAAGCCGGTGCCGGTGGACATTCGCCTTATTTTTGCCACCAATCGCAATCTCCAGGAAATGGTGGCGACCGGCCTGTTCAGGGAAGATTTTTATTACCGCATCGATGTTTATCCCATTTTGCTGCCGCCGCTCAAAGAGCGAAAAATGGATATTTTGCCGATTGCTTATCATTTCCTGGATCAGTTCAGCGGCCAGATGGACAAACCCATCGCGGGATTTGAACCGACCGCCGTAAACCGTCTGACGGAACATGACTGGCCCGGCAATGTGCGCCAACTGCGCAATACCATTGAACGGGCAGTTATTTTGTGCGAGACGGATCAAATTGCCGTCAAAGACCTGCCGTTACCGGGCTACATGGACGACATCGGTCCGTTGCTGGAAAACATACCCGCCACTAACGAGGAACTCAAACAGGTAAAAAAACAGATCCGGCAAAAAGCGGTGCGCAGTATCGAAAAAAATTTCATTCTAAAAGCCCTGGAAAAAAACAACTGGAATGTGACCCAGGCCGCCCGAAGTGTCGGCCTGCAGCGAAGCAATTTTCATCACCTGATGAAAAAATACGGCATAACCCTTCAACAGCACCAGCGGTCCCCCAAATAACGGTCCTGCCGATCCCTTTCCATCCAATGGTTCGATAACAAAAATATTCATGGTATATTTTTTTTATACATTTTGCCATCATGGCTTCACCAATGACATCGATCCCCTATTTCATCAGCAGATAAAATCTTTTTTCATAACAGAATCAGACTGTTAAAATGAAACACAATTGATCCGCAGATTTTGCTGACCCACCCGCCGATTCCCTATATATCGTATATTTTTTTTATTCACCCAGCTGCCTGCCAAAACCAGAATAAATTTTATATCATTATATTTCAGCATGTTATGGATATATCCAACTTCTGGCACGAAGCGTGCTATACCTTAGGACAACGCATCACATGATCGGGACCATCCCAGCGTCAGCGTCTCTAACTTAATTTAGCGAGGAGGAAAAATGGAAGCAACTGCCAAAATCATCGTGGTCGATGACGAAAAACGAATCTGCCATAATGTGGAAAAAATTCTTTCGAAAGGCAATTATGAGGTCACCCGGGCCCAGAGCGCCCAGGAGGCCCTC
>JAOZSC010000376.1 GCA_029939875.1 Desulfobacterales bacterium | reverse complement strand
AGGTGCCCATATTCGGCCGCATGCTGCTGCTGTCCGGATATATTCCCTCTGCTTCCGAAGGCAGTCTGTCGCAGGTAATGATTCAGCGCATGGAAACCATGGAGCCGTACCTGGCGTCGGGCGGCAATTTATTCATTTTTCCGGAAGGAACCCGCAGCCGTGGCGGCACCATTGGTCCGCTCAACCGGGGGGCCTTTAAAATTGCACGGCTGTGCCGGGCTCCCGTTGTCGTTCTAAAAATTTACAACACCAACAAGCTGTTTGAGCCCGGCAAATTTCTGTTCAACGCCTGCGCAAATGATGCCATCCGCGTTGAACAGCTGGCCCGAATTCATCCGGATTATGAGAGCAACACCTTTGCCATCTCTGAATTGATGTCCCGGGTACGTACGCTGCTGGAAAGCCCGGATATAAAAAAACCTGATGGGGTGAAAAAATCATGAAAATTGTCCTGATATCCATGCCGGATGTGGCCCCGGTCATCATGCATGAAGCCGCCTTTCACATGCCCAATTGCGGCATTGCCAGCGTCGGCGCCAACATTGATGACGAACACGATGTCATTATCATCGATCTAATCCGCAAGCGCAGGCAGCTGGTCAAATACCTGACCAGAACTCTGCTCAAAATACGCCCGGACTTAGTCGGTCTGTCATCCATGTCGTGGCAGTATACCACCTGTGTAAAACTGGTACGCCTGATCAAACAGCTGCTGCCCGGGGTGAAAATCGTCATCGGCGGCTACCATGCCACCCTGATGCATGAAGAAATTGCGGCTTCCCCCGAAGCCTCCCTTATCGATTTTATCATCCGCGGCGAAGGTGAAGAGGCCTGCCGCCGGCTGGTCAACGCCCTGGCTGGAAAAGACCGGTTCGAAGACATTGCATCGCTGTCTTACAAACCCAACGGGCACTTTGTTCACAACCCCCAGGGGGAGCTGCTCGACCTGTCCCGGCTGAAGCATCCCATCCGCGACCAACGGCGGTTGACCTGGGGATACCACATCATGAATTCCAAGGTCGAAGTCCTGGAAACCTCCCGGGGCTGCACCCGCACCTGCAATTACTGCAGCATGCGGCACATGTACGGACGGACTTTCCGCACCTTTCCCATCGAGCGCGTAATGGCGGACATAGACGATATTTACCACAACCGCAAAACCCACTGGATTTTTGTGGCCGATGACAACCTGGTGCTGGATCCCGAACGGGTCATCACCCTCTGCGATACGATTATCGCCCGCCGGTATGAAAATCTGCAACTGGTGGTTCAGGCCGATTGTATTTCCATGTCCCGCAACGAAGAGATGGTGCGCAAAATGTCGCTTGCCGGCGTGAAAACCGTCTTTTTGGGGATCGAAAATGCATCCAAAAAGAATCTGGCCACCGCCGGCAAGGGCAACATTGTGGAAGCCTCCCGAAAAGCTGTGCAGATGTGTCATAAGTACGACATCATGGTGGTGGGAGGGCTGATTTTCGGTTTTCCGGACGACGAGGAACCGGACATCATCGAAAATTACCGCTTTTTAAAATCCATACAGGCCGATACCGCTTACTGCCAGATCCTCACCCCCTATCCAAAAACCGGCATGCGCCAGCACCTGATAGATGAAGGCCTGGTGACAAACCCTGATGATTACCGCTGGTACAACGGTATGTGGGCCAACGTGAAAACCCGTCACCTGGAATCCGACCGCCTGCAGTACCTGTTCTGGTATCACCGCCAGAAGGTCCTGGGATGGTGGGAACCCTCGGAGCGCGTCAGAAGCCGGGGGCCCTTGTGGACCGGTATCTGGAGATACGCTTTCCGGCCGGCGGCAAAAATTGTCATCGGCAGAAGCCTTAAAAAATACGGTTGGCAGGGACGCTACGAGCGGGTCATCCAGCGGCAAAAAACCGTCAACGTTTTCAAGGATCTGGAAGCCGTCACCGGGGACATCCCCGCTTCATCTTGATACGATTCTACCCATCGAGAGTCTGAGGGCCTAACGACAGGGTCGAACGATCAATTTTAAACTCAAGATTATAAAAGCACGAAAAAACCGTCAAAAATGAAAAATTTGCCCAGCGCCTTTTACGCCCAGTATAATGAAAAAATGCCGCCCGGTTTCGACGATGTTCTCATGGCCGCCTGTCGTCGACCCACAATTGCTTTTGAGGAAATTCAAAAAATTGAGCCCCGCGACATCGAGGAGATGCTGCTGTTTGCGTGGGACTGGAAACTTCTGATACCCATGGCCTCCTCGCAGTGCAGCGAATGGGACAACCGACTGATGGTGATGAAACCGGGGCAAGTATATGAAATCCCGAACATATCCCGTACCCTGATAAAATCTGCCGTTGCCACCGGAAGATGGGATATCCGGGGGTCGGTCTCGTCTCTGTACAGCGACATGGGAGAGACAAGATGGCAAAAGATGCCGGATCTTGTGGATGCAATTACCAGCCAGGCCGTCAATTATACGATTGGTGCGGCGGCCATCAATGCCGCCTGCATCAAGGCCGGGATTAAAAACAAGACCGGCGCCATGATTGCAATCTTAAAGGGCGGCGGCATTATCAGTCCAAAACTGGCAGCCCTGGGGCCGGTGGCCAAAACCGGAGCCCCGGTATATGAGATCAACCCGAGCGTGTATCCGGGGCCGCAACGACCTGACTGGAAACTTCGATGAAAAATACCCAACGCCTCAAAACGGCATTGAAGTCTCAACTTCAGCAGCAGGAGGCCGATCAACTGGCAACGCTGCTGGAAGCCGGCCTGTCCACTGAGACCATACCCTATGAAGATATTGATCTACCGGAAGATCAAAAGAATGATTGTATTTTAACGGCCTTTGAAGAACGAATGCTGATCCCGGTAAAGTCCGGGCAGAGCCCGGCCTGGGAAGACCGGATTCTTGCCCTGTGTCCCGGAGAAATTTATTTCATTCCCCCGGTCGTTCGAAAATTGATTGAACGCGCCGGACAAACCGGGAAACTGGATCCTGAAAGGGCGGTCAAAGAAGCACTTCCTGCTGAGGCCGGGAATCATGTCGACGAGCTGGTTCAATTGTTCCAGCACGTCAAACGCCACGCGCCTTCTTATACGGTTGAAGTCGGACTGATGGGGACCATCATGAGGCAGTTGGAAATCGCCCTGGATCTGCATGACGTGATTGATCTTTTTGTTATCTGCGGCATCATCAGTTCCTGCACCCGGGGTCCGATGAGCACCGGCCTCGTATGGTATGAAATCAATCCGTGTCTTTACTGGAACTTGAAAACGAATCCGGCCGAATGAACTGCCCCGCTGCAAGCAACGGGATATCAAGCGGCTTTGCAAATCTGAGGTCTGCCCATTATAGAGTTTGCTGGTTATCTCGTTGCGAAGCATGTAAACCGGCTCCTATTCTCAAATATCCAGGCCCGCTCCGTTTTTGCGAAGCCACTCCTTCCGCTCCCGGAAATCAGGCATCACCTTGTCGACCTCATTCCAGAACGCGTCGGTGTGGTCGCGGGA
>JAOZSC010000375.1 GCA_029939875.1 Desulfobacterales bacterium | reverse complement strand
TGCCGTCGTAATAGGTACCGGTGCCCACCGGCGCAAAAATGGTGTCGTCCGTCACATGGGATGCGGCGCCGGCGGTTTTGAGGCGCCCGCCCCAGTGGGTGTCGATATTTTTATACCATGGTATTAATGTCGGTGCGGTTTTCGTGGATGATACAAGGGCAGGGGAGTTGGTGCTGTCTGATTGAGCCCGGGCAAAAGTTGTGGCATACTGAAAAAATGATAGTGAGATTACGATCCCACAGGCAAGAAATATTTTTTTTTTCAAGTAGCGGTTGTACATAAAGTCAGCGATCCAAATCACGGCTGGAAGCCGATGCCACAGGCGTCCGATTATCAGCAGAATGTCGCCATTGTATTACTACGGAGTACCGGCAACGGACAACAAACCAATTTTCACTTCACCCGGTCCTCCTGAAGCCGGCCGTCATGTAATAAGATGAGGCGTCGGGCATAATCCATCACCATTTTGTCGTGGGTGGAGAAAATAAAGGTGACCTTCTTTTCGGCGTTCATTTGCTGCATTATTTCCAGCAGGCCGTTGCCGGTTTTCGAATCCAGATTAGCGGTGGGCTCATCAGCCAGTACGATGGAAGGGTTGGAAACAATGGCCCGGGCTACTGCTACCCGCTGCTGCTGGCCGCCGGAAAGTTGGGCTGGCCGCCGATCGTATTTTCCCGCAAGGCCCACCTCATCTAAAACAGACCGGGCCCGCTGACGCCGTTCGCGTGCCGGTATTTTCTGCAACAGCATCACAAACTCCACATTTTCTACGGCCGACAGCACCGGAATCAAATTGTAGGCCTGGAAAACAAACCCCACCCGGTGCAGTCTCAATCGGGCCAGGGCCGAAGAGGACATCTGATCGAAGGATTTCCCGTCGACCACAATCCGGCCCGAGTCCGCCGCATCCAGTCCGCCGACAAGGTTCAGCAGGGTAGTTTTCCCGGAACCGGAAGGTCCGGCCACGGCGACAAATTCACCTTTTTCAATGGTAAAGCTGATATCTTCAAGCGCGTGGACCTCAATCTGTCCCTGCCGATAGGTTTTACTGACATCGATACATTCGACAATGTTCATTTTTTGCCCCCAACTTGACGCAAAACACCCAAATTTTAAATTGACCGTTTTGTCAAAAAGTATAAGAGAACTTCAATATTTCGAGAAAGAGCCATTTCCATAAAATCACTGTTAAGTGTGAGCTAAAGCTTCCACAGGCGTAAACCTTGCCGCCTTGATCGCAGGGTAAGCGCTGACGATGATTCCCAGCAGCATAACCAACAGGTTGGCCACCAGGACATCTTCGAGCTTCAGCGCTGGATAAATCACCCGGCTCATGCCGGCAAATTCCGCTCCGGCGGCCAGGGCGGACAGGTCGATGCCACTGTCGGCCAGGGCATAAATACAGACCAGTGCCAACAGGTTGCCGATGATCATTCCGGTGAGCAGCAGCAGAAATGATTCGGTGAGAACCTCGCGCAGGATCCAGCCGGGTTTCATTCCCAATGCCTTGAGCAGACCGAACTCCCGCATACGTTCAAACACGGCCATTAGCGTTGTGTTGACGATTCCAAAACCCATGGCAACAAAGACGACAAAATACCAGATCCACATAAACCCATCGAGAATCTTCAGATAAGCGGTTTGAAACGGCAGCAACTCCCGCCAGGACATGATTTCATAAAGCCGGGACGGCAGGGCGGATTTCAAAGCCGCATAAAATTGCGGATTGTCCGGGTTGCCGGGCAGTAGAATGGAAACTTCAGAAATGCCGTCGCCCAGCTTCAGCATTTTGCGGGCAGCCGTGCGGGTGATAAAAACAAACTGCTTTTCGGTGGACTGCATTTCTGCCCGGAAAATTCCCACGATGCGAAAGGCCCGGGAGGCAATTTCCCGGTGGGCGTCCTGGGACATGATTACCAGTTTGCGGTCTATACGGGTGTCAAATTTTTTCAGCAGGGCTTGACCGACAATGATACCATTGGAATCGCCGGGGGCGAGGTAGCGTCCGCTGGAAATGGCGGTGCCGATAAACGACACCCGGGCTTCGGTGGCCGGATTGATGCCCACCAGGGTGACTCCGGCAGAATGCCGGGCATTGACGGCCACGGCATTTACCCGTACCCGGGCGGTCCAGCGGGCGTCTTTGGGCAGCAGACGATCCAGGGTCTGCAACACCTGAGATGGATCGCTGATGCTGTTTTCGATGGACGGATCATTGCGGTAGCCCTGGTGATGGATCTGGTAGTGCCCGGTGAGAGTGGAGATTCCGTTTTTAATCATACCAACCGCGATGCCCCGCATCAGGGCGCCCAGCAGTACCATGCTCCACAGGCCGATGACCACCGCGGTCAGGATGACGGCCGTGCGCCGCGGGTTGCGCCAGATGTTGCGCCAGGCAAGTTTTAAGAACATGAGAATCCTGTAAATGCTGTTTATTTTTTAGATTTATAACGAGTCCATTTCATATTGGTTTTACTTCCGCCTTCCGAATTCCACATTCTTCATGCCGCCTTCATGGCTTCCACCGGGCGCATGCGGCGAACCTTGAGCGCCGGATACAGGGCCGCCAGAAACGTAATTACCAGTACGGCGGCAGGGCCGCTGAGGGCTGAAATCCATGAGAGCCGGGGATACATGCGTCCGGTAATGCCAAATTGGCTAAGCAGTTCCGAAGCACCGGAAATATCGAAGCCGTGAGCCTGAAAGTAGAGGGTGATCAGGCTGCCGATGGCAATGCCGGCCAGAATTCCCACCAGGGTCATGGTCATGGATTCGATTAGCAGCACCTTGGTCAAGCGTCCCGGGGTGGTCCCGATGGCCATCAATACGCCGAATTCCCGGGTGCGCTCGAAAATGGCCATCAGAAAAGTGTTCAAAATGCTGAAAGCCACCACCAGCACCAGCAGGAAATAAAAAACAAGCCCGCTGACCAGGTCCATTTCGATGCTCTGGCGCAGGCCGGGCATCAACTCATTCCAATCCAGGACCACCAGGGGGGGGCGGGTTTTCAGTGAGGGCAGGGCGGCTGCGATCCTCTTTTTCACCGGCCGAATATCCCACAGCGAACGGGCGATGATCACCACCTCGTGAACGGCACCTTCCATGGAATAGACCTGCTGAAAATTTTTCAAGGGAATTTGAAGCGAGGCCCGATCGAATTCATCGATCCCTGAGCTGTAGATGCCTTTGACCGTCATCACCGTGGCGGCAATCGAGCCGTCGCGGCCCTGTCCCAACACCGTCAATTCGTCCCCGACCGTAACCTGAAGGTTTTTGGCCAGCAGTCGGCCCACCAGGGCCCGGTCCGTGTCATCTGTCGTGAGAAACTCCCCCTGGCGGATGAGGGATTTCAGTCGGGAAACCGTGGGCTCGCGCAGCGGGTCAATACCGGTGACCACGGCACCGTATGTGCGCTGGCTGGAAGACACCAGTGAAAAAGCCTGACCCCTGAAAGTGTAAGCCTCAATGCCGACAATTGTATCCAGGATGCGGCCGACA
>JAOZSC010000374.1:1999-3506 GCA_029939875.1 Desulfobacterales bacterium | reverse complement strand
TCGATGAACAACGCCGCCTGGTAACCGAAGCCGTCTTTCGCTATGTTGCCATCGGCGAAAACCGCCGTCCCCGCCGCATCCCCGACAATCCCCGCTATCCGCGATCTGCTGATTAATTCTGAATTTTTTTCTTCTATCCAGGCAGCATCCTTCTTATCTATTTGAACTGATACAGCGAGGTGCGCTTGTCCCCGGATCGTTTCAGCAAACCCATCTTGACGCCTCGCTGCAGGTCCCGGCTGGCCGTCGCTGTTGAAATTGTTTTTAGGAAACTTTGATACTCCTTGCGTGAAAACACGTTTTCACCCAGGGCAGTCCTGGCGATTTCCAGTCGATTTTCAGCGCTAAGCGTCACCCCCCGCGTTTCTTTAATCAGCTGTTTCAATGCTTGTTCTATCTGCGCAAGAATAAAAGCGACAAAAACAGTGCACTCACCGGTATCATCACCCGTTGCGAGCGCGCGGTAATACGCTTGCTGGTGCTCGCGGATCAGGTGCTCCACCGGCAAAAACTCAAACACCGGGTGATAGCGCATCAAAAGACGGGTTTGCCAAAAGCGTCCCATGCGACCGTTGCCGTCGATAAAAGGGTGAATGTGTTCCAACTGGAAGTGAAAACGGCTGGATTTGATTACAGGATGGTCATCGCTCGCATTCAGGTAATGAAAAAGCGCCTGCATCATTGGCCCAACTTGTTCCCAGTTGGGTGCTTCATGGAAAATATTATTTTCGCGAATCACCCCGATCGATCCCCGACGCAGCAAACCTGGATCCGCCACGAGCCCCCTCATCATGACACCGTGTGCCGTCAATAACGAATCCATAGAGAGGGGAACATATTCGGCCAGGCGACGATAAGCGACGATCGCATTTTGAACTTCCAGTATTTCCTGCGAGGGGCCGATGACGCGCTTTTTGTCCAACAAGGCGGTTACCTGGTCGCGGGTCAGGGAATTACCCTCGATGGCCAAAGACGCCTGTATTGTTCGGATGCGGTTTTTGCGTCTCAGTTGCGGGTCGGGTTGGATCAGGTTCATCCCTTCCACTTGACCGATGCTTTCCGCGATCGTCGCAAGCGAATTCACAATTTGCGATGTAATTTGAAACGGAATGATGTCGTATTTCATGATTTTGATAATATCATTTGATACTCATGATTTTGATAATATCATTTGATACTATCAAGTCAAGACAATACTGTAATACCACCTAAAAGCCGCAAACCAGGGGGATAGAACTTGAGCACGCCGGCGGAATGAATTTTATTGGTTGGGATTTAATTGGACACCTTGAGCGAAATCAAAATGCATGTTACGCGGGCGGACTGCAACTTATTGAGAAATTACGTAAATAAAGGGTTCAACTAGGCGGTGATATCGTCCGGGGAATACCCTTTTTCATGCTTCAGCAGCCATTCTTTGCGCCACAGGCCGCTGCTGTAACCGGTCAGGCTTCCATCACTACCGATGATTCGATGGCAGGGAATGATGATGGCAATCGGGTTTTTA
>JAOZSC010000374.1:0-1989 GCA_029939875.1 Desulfobacterales bacterium | reverse complement strand
TCAGGCGTTGGATTTTCCGATGGCCCGGGCAATGTCCCCGTAGGAGGCCACTTTGCCGAAGGGTATTTTTTCAAGCTCGCGCCAGACTGATTTTTGAAATTCCGTGCCCCTGGGAGCAAGGTTCAAGAAAAATTTTTTGCGTTTGCCCTTGAAATATTCGTCGATCTGCTTGACGCATTCTTGGACGCAAAAAGCGTGTTCGGCGGTATCGGACCCTTCTTTTTCCACAAAGTCTAGCGACAGGATGAAGTCCGCATCACCAACAATTTTCAAAATCCCCAGCGACGATTTATAATAGCTTGTATATGTTTGCATAACCGGCATTTGCCTGAAAAAAGTTCGGGTGATAAAATGGTTTCGCCCCATCGTTTGTAAAACACAGTCTGGCGCGGATAGTCAAGAAAAACCGGGGGAAAGTTTTGTCGGGGAGTGCGACGATCCACTTTTATCTTTTCATACTGGTTGCTTTAAGTTAATTTACCCCCATGAACCCGGATGGCCCGAAAATAAAATTATACCTGGCCCCGCTACGGGGATTTACAGACTGTATCTTCCGCAATGCTTTCACCCGGCATTTTGACGGCTTTGACCTGGCCGTCACCCCGTTTATCCCCACCGTGGATACCCGCCGCTGCAAGCCCTCCCATTTAACTGACGTTCTGCCCCAAAACAACCAGCGGCTCCCCATCGTGCCCCAGCTCATCGGCAACAACGCCGAAGATTTTATCTCCCTGGCCACACGGCTGCACGAATTGGGTCATGAAACCGTCAACTGGAACCTGGGATGTCCGTTTCCCATGGTGGCCAAAAAGCAGCGCGGTTCGGGCCTGCTGCCCTATCCGGAAAAAATCGATGCCTTTCTGGAAAAAACCGTGGCATCAATGCCAAACCGGCTTTCCATCAAAACCCGGCTGGGCCGCAAAACAGCAGATGAAATTTTAAGCCTGATGCCGATCTTTAACCGTTATCCCCTCGAAGAAATCATCATCCATCCCCGTACCGGCAAACAGATGTACCGGGGAACACCGGATCTGGAGACGTTTGAAAAATGCATAGCCCTATCAAAACATCCCATCGCCTATAACGGAGACATCACCGAGCCGGCGGCCTTTACGGCACTTTGCGCCCGTTTCCCGGACATCCAGCGCTGGATGATCGGCCGCGCGGCGGTGGCCAACCCCTTTTTGCCCGCGATCCTCAAAGCCGGTCAGGATGACTTTACCGATAAAGTTGAAACCTTTAAAGACTTTTACGAGGATCTGTTTGATCTATACCAGCAGGTGTTTTCCGGACCCGGCCACCTGCTGGATCGCATGAAAGGATTCTGGACATATTTTTCGCAGTCTTTTAAAAACGGACGCCACATCCGCAAAAAAATCCACCGGACCCACAAACTGCAGCGTTACCTGGAAATTGTGGAGCAGTTTTTTGAAGAAGAGGCCGCATGGGACAATTAGAGCCTGACATTAAGGTACAATCGATTTCTGCCCTATATCATAAATCCGCGGATAAAATCGTCAATTCCGGAAAATGACTTGAATTCAACCCCATAATGGTTACGTTCTGTGGGACTGAAGCGGCATCTAAAAAAACGCCGTGAAACCGACTGAACGACAACGCCAGGCTGCACAGGCGGCCCAACCATAGAAGGGGGTGCATCATGACCGATAAATCAAAACATAGCCAGTGCGCCACGAAATGTGAGGCGCAGTTTAGAAAGTGTCTGGAAACCGGAGAGCATGAATCCGTGTGCCGAATGCAACGGGTTCCCTGCGACTGCGGCTGCTCCGGGGACTGATTGGAATATGGGGGCCGGATTGGGCGTGCAACACCTCAATCCAGCCGCTGACATGAAACAAAAATATTTGATAAAAAAATCCGGGGAGACTCCCCGGATTTTTTTATCTCGACTTTTGCTCAAAACAAATTTTAGTCAATCTTGAACACCAAAAAACCTGCCTTGGGCCGTTTTACCAGCAGCTGCACGGG
>JAOZSC010000030.1 GCA_029939875.1 Desulfobacterales bacterium | reverse complement strand
AATTTTGCTGTGATTCTGTATATCTCTAAACAGAGTTGATATGACTTTTGCCAGACTTTCAACTCTTTGTAATTTCTGAGCATTTTTATCCGCCTGTTTCATGGCGGGTCACTTGAACCCTGGACCTTGAACCAGTTTTTTCTACCCCAGCGGCGTGCCGGGGGCGACAGGTTTTTCCAGGCTGGCCAGGGTGACACCGGAATCGTCGACAGCGGCAATGAGCATGCCGTTGGAAACAATGCCCATAAGCTTGGCCGGCTTCAGGTTGGCCACCACGATGACCTGCTTGCCGATCAGCTCTTCAGGGGAATAGATTTCCGCGATACCGGCCACAATGGTGCGTTTTTTGCCCAGGTCGATTTCGAGTTTCAGGATTTTTTTGGCCCGGGGAATTCGCTGGGCATCTACGATGGTGGCGACCCGCAGGTCAATTTTGCCGAATTCTTCCAGAGTGATCTCCGGTTTGATAACGGGAACTGTGGGGGCGGTTTCCGACTGGCCGCCAGCCTTGGCCGCATCTTCGGTCATCTCGACACGAGGAAACAAAACAATGGACTTTGGCAGCCGGGTGCCGGCCGGGATGGCTTTCCAGGTTCTGAGCTGATCCAGTATAAAGAAAGGCGTGTCAGAGTCCAACCCGAGGTGTTTTTGCATTTTGGCGGCCGCATCCGGCATGACCGGGTAGATGAGCCCAGAGATAACCCGCAGTCCCTCCAGCAGGTTGTACAGCACCGCATCAAGCTGTCTGCGGCTGGCTTTTTTCTTGGCCAGCTCCCAGGGGGCGGTGACATCCACGTATTTGTTCATTTTGCTGATAAACTTCCACACCGCCGCCAACGCGTTGTGAAACTGAAAGGTACCCATGAAGCGGTCAAAATCCTCTATGGCACGCAGCGCGTCGGCCTGAAGTCCGAATTCACACTCCATCTCCGCAGACGGATCAACGGCCGGCACCACGCCCTGGCAGTATTTATGGACCATGGAAAGAACCCGGGAAAACAGGTTGCCCAGGTCATTGGCCAGGTCCGAATTGATCCGCTGAACCAGCGAGGCTTCGCTGAAGTTGGAATCGAGCCCGAAAGACATGTCGCGCATCAAAAAAAAGCGAAACGCATCCTGGCCGTAAACATTTTTAAGCTGCAAAGGCTCGATCACATTTCCCAGGCTTTTGGACATCTTGCTTTGCTCGACATTCCAGTACCCGTGGACGTTGAGATGCTGGTATATCGGAATGCCGGCAGCTTTGAGCATGATCGGCCAGTAAATGCCGTGGGGTTTGAGGATATCCTTGGCGACAACGTGCTGGGCCGCCGGCCAGAAAGTCTGATACAGCTCGCCATCGGGGTATCCCAGGGCGGAAACATAGTTTAACAGCGCGTCGAACCATACATAGGTGACATAATTGTTGTCAAAGGGCAGGGTGATTCCCCATTTGAGACGGCTTTTGGGGCGGGAGATGCACAGGTCCTCCAGCGGTTCTTTTAAAAAGGCCAGCACCTCATTTTTATAGCGCTCCGGGCGGATGAAGTCCGGATTGCTCCGGATGTGATCAATCAACCAATTCTGGTAACGGCTCATTTTAAAAAAATAATTGGCTTCCTGGATGGTCTCCGGTTCGACCTGATGGTCGGGGCATTTGCCGTCTACCAGTTCCCGTTCGGTGTAAAAACGTTCACAGCCAAAGCAGTACAGACCTTCGTATTCGGCGAAATAGATGTCGCCGGCGTCATAAATTTTCTGCAGCACACGTTCCACCACTGCCATGTGGCCGGGGTCGGTGGTGCGGATAAAAGCGGAATTGCAGACGTTCAGTTCAGGCCACAGGTCCTGGAAAAGCCGGCTGATATTGTCCACATAAACCCGGGGGCTTAAATTCTCTTTTTTGGCGGCGCGCACGACTTTGTCCCCGTGTTCATCGGTACCGGTTAAAAAAAACACCTTCTCACCGCGCATACTGTGGTAGCGAGTGGCCACGTCGGCCACGATGGTGGTATATGCATGGCCCAGGTGGGGACGGGCATTGACATAATAGATTGGAGTGGTGATGTAAAAAGGCGTGGACATTTTTTTATTCCTTTATGATTTGGTCAGCCCCGGTGTCGAGTTCCATTCCGGTTTCCAGACGAACGGTAATCCGGTTGCAGATGGCATTGTGCCGGATCACTTTGCCCCGGCCGCTGACAGTGTTGACGACTTTTCCGATCCTGGGCATGTTTTTTTTCAGCTCCTGGTAAGTTTTATATTCATAGGTGAGGCAGCACATCAGGCGGCCGCACTGCCCGGATATTTTTGTGGGGTTCAACGACAGACTCTGTTCTTTGGCCATGCGGATGGATACCGGTTCGAATTTTTCCAGGAAGGCCGAACAGCAAAGTTCCCGGCCGCAGCGTCCCATACCACCGCACATTTTCGCCTGGTTGCGGATGCCGACCTGCCGCATTTCAATACGGGCCCCCAGCTGTTTAACCAGCATTTTTACCAGTCGTCGAAAGTCCACCCGTCCTTCGGAGGTGAAAAAAAAGGTGTACTTGTTGCCGTCAAAGGATTTTTCAACCGAAAAAAGATTCATTTTCAACCCGAGTTCGTTGAGACATTTCAAGCAGTACTCATGGGCTTCCTTTTCATCGGTAAGGTTTTTGTCGCGTTGGTCGAAATCTTTTTCATTTGCCAGGCGATAAACCTTTTTCAAGGGTTTGCGGGATCCATTGGGCTCCCACTGCTGCGGGACAACCACCACAGTTCCAAACCCGAGCCCCTGTTCGGTTTCCACGATAACTTGATCGCCGACGTTTAACACAAAGGCGCCGCTGTTAAAATCGTACACCTTGCCGCTGGTCTTGAATTTTATTCCAACTTTTTTCATAGGGTGGCCTTTGTTATCCTTTTTCAAACCCGCGCCAGCTTCAGCAGCATGGCTTCCATGGCCAGCCGCAAGTTGGTGCCGGCCTTAATCGCGTTGCCGGTCGCCTGAATAACTTCAATTTTTTCCAACAGCGACGGCAGACTGATTTTCTGTGATGCCTGCCTTGCGGTTGCCGCCAGGTCCTGGTTGAGTATTTTACCCGGATGAACCTTTTCAACTGTAAGATCGCGCAGCCAGGAGGTCATGACCTCCAGGGCCTCCGGTAATTTGTTTTTGTTTTTAGCCAGCTGTTCGCCAAAGGCAAGCAACCGGTTGACAGACCCTCCGGACAATGCTTGCAGTTCCTGGATTAACCAGTTTCGCCGCTTTATCCAGTTGGTCCGGTGCATGGCCAGCGCCCGCGAAAAACTTCCGCCGGCCATGGCGGCAATGATCGTGGCTTCGGAATGATCCAGGCCGTGTTCGGCCACCAGAATCGACTCCAGGCTTTTTCTGGAAATCGGGTTGAACCGGATATGCTGGCAGCGTGAAACAATGGTTGGCAGGAGGTCGGATGTTTGGGAGGCCAGAAGTATCAGGATAGTGCCTGCCGGCGGCTCCTCCAACATTTTAAGCAGGGCGTTGCCGGCGGCTGGATTCATGGCCGGGGCATCAGATATGATCACTACCCGGGTACTTGCCTCGTAAGGCTTCATGGCAAGGGTTTGACACAGGGCACGGATCTGGTCAATTTTAATGACCACGCCGGAAGGTTTTACCCGGATGATATCCGGATGGTTGCCTGATTCTATTTTTTTACATGATTTACACCTGCCGCAGGCATTGACCGGCAACGGCTGCGAAGTGGCAGGAAGATAATTTTTTGTCGGGGTTTCGCCTTTTTCAAGCTCCTGCCTGCAGCGGTTCGCCGAACAATTGCACGCCATGGCGAAGGCCACCGCTGCATTGTCCTTGCCCACGCCTTCTATGCCGGTGAACAGCATGGCGTGGGGAATCGTTCCATTTTGAAGGAGGGCAGTAAGAATGCGTACAGGGCGATCCTGATCTGTTATCGACTCAAAACCGGGCACCGGTCAAATCGCTCCGCTGTTTAATAGTTCCAATCTTTCCTGTGCGGAGTCTAAAACGGTCGCCTGCAAAATCTGAAAGGTTGTTCGCTCCAGGAAGATTGAAATCATTATAAACTTCAATAATCTACCCGATCCTTCAGGTCTTTTCCGGATTTGAAAAAAGGTAGCTTTTTCGGTTTGATGGTAACTTTTTCACCGGTTTTCGGATTTCTTCCAGTGTAGCTTTTATATTCTTTTACGTAAAAGCTGCACAACCCCCGGATCTCCACTCGTTCACCCCGCGCCATGGCATCCGCCATGTTGTCGAAAAAAATCTGGACTACTTTTGCAGCTTCCGCTTTGGAGATATTCGCTTCAGTTTTCAGGGCGGAGATAAGCTCCAGTTTATTCATACAACCTCCTTCCAAATCTGCTGGTGACCATTTGCATATTCTATTGTATAATCTAAAACCTAATAAGATGTCAAGTAGTTATGTTAATATTTTCGGAAGTATCTCCAGATCCAGTTCATCTACTTCCACCGATGCCTCTTGGCCAAGAGCTGCGACATTGACAATTACCCGGCCCTGACCGCGCTGCCGGACAAAGGTGCCGGTGATCCCCGCAAACGGACCGTGGACCACCATGACCGGATCTCCTTTTTTTAAACGATCACCGGTGCTAACCGGGCTGTCCGTGGCCACCATGATTTTCAGAGACTCAATGGTTTCCTCGGGAACCGGTACGGGCTGCTGTTTGCTGCCGATCAGGCGCACCGCGCCGATGGTTTTCACGATTTCAAGATGGGCGGTGGGATGCAGGTCCGTTTTGACGAAAAGATATCCTGGAAAAAGGGGCACCCGGATCATTACCTTGCGGTCGCGGCGTTTGCTGCGCACGGTTATGCGGGGCAAAAAGGCTTCCAGAGATTTGCGGACCAGGCCGTCATTGACAACTTGTTCATGACGGCTTTTGGTGTGCAGTACGTACCACATTCGTTTGTTTTTGTTGTCCGTCATTTTAAATGCCAAACCCTCCCAGTCCGAACAGGTTAATTTGAATTGAAAATTCCAGGTTGTGGGGTTTTTTCGTCAGGAAAGTATCTATCGACCAGCACTGGGCTTTGTAAGACAGCCCCCCCCCCGCATGAACCTGCTCGTAGGTTTTAAAATTGTACTCGTATTCGCCAAAGGTGGTCAACCGGTCCGTGATTTTAAGGCGCAGCCGGGTGCTCACACTGTCGGTGGAATTCAGATTGATCTCCTTGCTGTTGTCCGTGTAACGGTATTCCACAAACAGGCGGTCTCCACGGTTGTCCCACAGGTTCAGGGCGACATTGTGGGATAAAAATTTCCAGTCATAGACGGACCACAGGGAATCAGCGTCCACGGAAATATATTTGCCCGGGAAAAAATCCAGCTTGGCTCTGATGGGAGAAAACGGCCGGCGGAAAAGCTTGGTATTGCGTTTCGTAAAGTTGTAGCTCTGGGTCAGCGCCAGGCGCACAAAGTCGTTGTAACTGTAATCGGAGAGCGAATCGATGACGGCCGACTGGTCCTGGTCCTGACGACGGCTCACGCCAAATGAACCCTTTTTGCGCGATTTGGATGTCAGGGTGTTTGTCAGGGAGTAGGTCAGCAGGTTTTTTTTGGCAATGCGATCGATGGAATCAAAATTGGGAAGATCCTTCTGATCGACTTTGGGTGTGTATTCATGGATAACTTGCGGCCGGATGGTATGCTTGATGGCGTCAAGGGTTTTTCCCTGGAGGCGGAAGACGCGGTGGACTTCAGAGAACAGGTCCAGCTTGGTGTCGTACAGCCCCCGGTGGTAGAATTTTTTGTCCTTGGGGCCGAACTCTTTTCGATCTACACGCCACACGGTTCCCTGTAGCCCCACCGAAGGTTCGATGCTGATATACGACCTGAGATTGAAAGGCAGATATAGCCTGGGGTGGGCATTCAACCGCTGGGTTCGGTCGCCTTCCCGGCGCCAGTAATAAATGTAATGTGAATTGAGGTTGTAAAAAAAGGGGGAGGTGGAAATGCGCTGTTTGATGGCATCCAAATTGATCAGCGGCAACTGCTGCAGCGTTGTATCGTCGGCGTGGCTGTTGCGGATGGTGCTGTCCAGGTTATAACGCGTCTGGACATTGAGGCTGTAGCTGGACCATATCTTATTGAAATTCAGACGGTTGGTGCGTATGGGGTCATTAAAATCGTTCAGATCCCGACTGAAGTTTTCTTCAAAATATTTTTTTGATTCTTGCCAGCCCATATACCCGCCTTTAAAGCTGCGGGTGTAATCCTGGTCGCTGACAAGATCCACATCGAGTTGGGCCGTAATATCAGCGGGCAGTTGCTGAAAATGGCTGCCCCGCAGCCAGTAACGGCTGCGATTTTGTCGCAGGATATCCTGGTCGCCGTCGTCAAATCCCCACCGCTTGCTGCTGTCGCCGGTGCCGTCGTCTTTTTTAAGGTCGGTAAATCCGTCCGCCATCCAGGTCCCCTTGGAATGTTCAGCCAGATAATAGCGAAACTCCGTACCGTACTTTACGCCCCGGTAGTCCATGTAGTTGGTGTAAAACGTGGCATCCGTGCTTTTGCTGATGGCCCAGAAAAAGGGCTGGTTGTAATATATGCCCCAGCGGTCGGAAGTTCCACCCTTGGGCATCAGAAAACCGGTCTGCCGTTTTTTTCTGGCCGGATAATAAAAATAAGGGGTATAGAGCATGGGCACGTTGCGGGCCCATAAAACCGCATGCTGGGCTGTACCTTGACCGTCTTCTCTGATCTTGACCTTTTTGCCGGTGATTTTCCAATCCGGGGTTTCACCGTCGCAGGTGGTTATGGTGGCCTTGTCAATGGTATAGGTGCTGGGGCCGATTTTTTTGATGACATCCCCGGCTATCTGGTAATTGTTTTCTTTTAGATACAGGTACCCGTCTTCAACTGAGCCGGTTTGCTTGACCAGGTCGATTTCCATGCTTGTGCCGTTGAGGATGTCCTCGCCGTTGGTCAGCACGACATCCCCCCGGGCATAGGCTTTCATGTTTTTGTGATCAAAGCGGATATAGTCTGCCATCAATTTTATGGTAGCTTTGTAAATCAGCACGTTGCCGCTGGCCGTGTACTCATCGGTTTTTTCATCATAGGTGATCTCGTTGGCTTCCAGGTGCCAGGGCAGGGTGGGGTCTTTGATCAGCTTGTCAATTTGTGCCTGACTGCCCCGGGCGGCGGCAGGAATCACGGCAATGATCATCTGCAACGCGATGATGCCCGGAATGAGAAAAATGAGCAGGCCGGCCGAACCGGCCGCCTGCCTGCCGTGAAATCGGTTTTGCACTTTTGTAGTTAAGTAGTCGATAAAATAAGGGTTCAGGGCTCAAGGTACAAGGGGCGCTGCGCGCCAGGTTCAAGGTTCAAGGGCGCTGCGCGCCAGGTACAAGGTTCAGGGTACAGGGTTCAAGGCGCAAGGTTTTATGGAACTTTGTTTAAATAAATTTATTGAGTTGCAGGCGGTCTTGCAGCTTGAACCTGTTTTAAATTTAAGTTATACACGGTTGGACCAATAGGGTTTTAAAGCCAAGTTGGCGCAAAAAGTCAAGATATTCCTAGTCGCACATTTTTTTATTATGCACGTTTTGCTTACAAATGATGATGGAATCCACGCCCCGGGACTGTGGTCCCTTTACCGGCCTCTGGCTGAAAGGCATACCGTGACTGTTGTGGCCCCTGACCGGGAATGCAGTGCCGTGGGACATGCCATCACGCTGCATCAAGCCCTGCGCGCGACCCGGGTTTCAGTAAACAACGGCTGCCGTGGATACGCGGTCAGCGGTACGCCCGCCGATTGTGTCAAGTTGGGAATTATGGAAATTATTGGTCACCGGCCGAACATTGTCATTGCCGGTATCAATGCTGGGGCCAATGTGGGGGCCAATTTGAACTATTCGGGCACGGTGGCAGCCGCCAAAGAGGCGGCCCTGTGCGGGACGGCGGGCATCGCGGTGTCCGTTGAGGTGCCCGGGGCAGATTTCTGTGATGATGTTGCCGACCTTGCGGCCAAACTGTGTGAAGCCGTGGCTGAAAAAGGCCTACCATTTGGCAGCTTTGTGAACATAAACCTGCCAGCCTGCCCTGTCCATGAGATCCGGGGGGTAAGGGTCAGCCGGCAGGCGGTGGTGCGGTTGAACGACACTGTCGACAAACGTACCGACCCGCGCAGCCGGACCTATTACTGGCAGGGACCGGATAGCCAGACCTTTGCAGACGACTCCGAAATAGACGGCGCGATCCTGGGGCGCAGATATATCTCCATTACCCCGGTCAAATGTGATATGACCGACTACCGCCTGCTGGAAGATATGAAGGCATGGGGGTTGGACAGGTTTATAAATTAAAAAAAGATGGAGCGCAGCGACGCCACAAGGCACTTTTTTAAGCATTTCACACAACCGGCTCGGCCGGTTGAAGGAACCCAAACGATGTTTATCACTCTGGAAGGCATTGAGGGATCCGGGAAAACAACCCAAATTCGGCATCTTAAGACCTATTTCGAAAGCAGGGGATACCGGTGTCTGGTCACCCGCGAGCCCGGTGGGACCGTTATCGGAGAAAAGATCCGGTCTATTGTGCTCAATCCTCAAAATCGGGATCTGGTCCCTCCGGCCGAGTTGCTTTTGTACATGGCCGACCGGGCCCAGCACATCCACTCGCTGATCCAACCCGCGCTTGCCGGGGGACGCATTGTTTTATGCGACCGATATTTTGATGCCACCTTGGTTTACCAGGGTTTTGCCCGAGGACTGGACATTCGGTTGATCGAAAATTTGCACGCGCTTTTGTTTGACAATTTAAAGCCGAATGTCACTTTGCTGCTGGATCTGTCGCCGCGGATCGGGCTGGCCCGGGCCTGGAAGCAGCTCGACGACGGTTCCCGTGCCGGCGGTGAAAGCCGGTTTGAAGAAGAGGCGGTTGCGTTTCATGAAAAAGTGCGTTCCGGCTACCTGGAACTGGTTCGCCTGGAGCCCGAACGTTTCAGGATCATCGATGCTTCGCGGGATGAGCAGCAGGTGAAGACGGAAATTGAAAAAGAAATTTCAGGCTGGGAAGTTTTGAATGCGGAAGTCGGAATGCGAAAGTCGGAATAGAAAAAAATGGCTCAATCGATTCTCGATACCATCGGCAACACGCCGCTGGTGGAAATCAGGCGGCTGAATTCCAACCCCGGCATCAGGGTGCTGGCCAAGCTGGAATATTTAAACCCGGGCGGCTCCATCAAGGACCGGCCCGCGCTGTACATGATCGAAGCCGCGGAAAAGACCGGCGAATTGACCCCGGACAAAATTGTCATCGAAGCCACCAGTGGCAACACCGGCATTGGCCTGGCCCTGGTATGCGGGGTTAAAGGCTACCGACTGCTGCTGGCCATGTCCGAGTCCGTCAGCATCGAGCGCCAGAAAATTTTAAAAGCCCGGGGGGCTGAAATCATACTGACCCCGGGACATCTGGGAACTGACGGGGCCATCGAGGAAGTCTATCGCCTGGCCCGTGAACACCCACAGCGCTATTTTATGGTGGACCAGTTCAACAACGAGGCCAACTGGAAATCCCATTATCACACAACAGCCCGGGAAATCTGGGAACAGACCGGCGGCAGCGTTACCACCCTGGTGGCCTGCCTGGGCACCACCGGAACCCTGATGGGGGTCTCCAGAAAATTAAAGGAACTCAATGCCGCTGTTCGAATTGTGGGGGTGGAACCGTACCTGGGCCACAAGATCCAGGGATTGAAAAACATGAAGGAGGCTTACTGCCCGGAGATTTTTGAAAAACAGCGCTTGGACAAAAAGGTAAACATCGATGATGAAGAAGCCTTCGAGATGACCCGCCGCCTGGCAAAAACCGAGGGCCTGTTCGTGGGTATGTCCAGCGGGGCGGCCATGGCGGTGGCGCTTAAAGAGGCACAGCAAATGTCTGCGGGTACTGTGGTGGTCATACTTCCCGATGGCGGTGAGCGCTACCTGAGCACCCCGCTGTTTACCGTGCACGATGAGGTCGGGTTGACCCTTTTCAATACCTTGACTAAGCGCAAACAGCCCTTTGTGCCTCTGGTGCCCGGCAGCGTTACGGTGCACTCTTACGGCCCGGCGGCCCATGCCCGGATGCATCTGGGGGAGATGCGCCGCTATGTATTTGCCGATCAGCTTTGCCGGTATCTCGGCTACCGCGGCTACCGCGTGCAGCACATCGTCAATATTGCCGACTTGGATGATAAAACCGTCCGGGCCTCCGAAAAATCCGGGCAGGAGCTGGGGACGTTCGCTGAATCCCATATCGCGCAGTTTAAAAAAGACTTGGCGGCGCTGGCCGTCAAACCGGCCACAAAATATCCGCGGGCCAGCGAGCATGTGGGTGAAATGGTGGCACTGGCGCAAAAACTTGTCAACAGGGGGTTCGCCTATGAAAAGCTTCGCTCCCTGTATTTCGATATCTCGCGGTTTGCTGATTACGGCCGGCTGTCCGGCATTGATCTGGACAAAATCCGGTTGGGCGCCACGGTGGATCTGGATGAATATGAGAAGCAAAACCCGCGCGACTTCACTCTTTTTAAGCGGGCGCGGCTTTCGGATTTAAGAAGAGGCATATTTACCAAGACCGTCTGGGGCAATGTGCGTCCCTCATGGCATTTGCAATGCGCCACCATGTCTATGAAATACCTGGGCGATAACTACGATATTTACGCCAGCAGCCGGGAATTGCTTTTTCCCCATCATGAAAACGTCAACGCCATTGCCGCCGCGGTTACCGGCAATTCCCTGGCGCGTTACTGGATCCACTGCGAACGCATCCTGCTGGACGGTAAAAAAGTGGATGAAAACGAGGTGGGATTCACCCTTGATGATATGGCCGGCATGGGTTACAGTACAAGACTCATTCGCTACTGGCTGTTGTCCACCCATTACCGGAAACCCGTCACATTTTCTGCCCGGCGACTGGATGAAGCGGCCCGCTCCCTGAAAAGAATTGATCGCTGTGTCCACACCCTTCGACGACTGAAAGAGGGGCAATCGTATGGTGAGCTGGACCAGCTTCTTTACGACATCAAAAACGGCTTTACCAGCGCCATGGATGATGATCTCAATATTTCAGCGGCCATGGCGTCCCTGTTTAGAAGCATCAAGACAATCAACATCCTGGTACGCCAGGGCGGGCTTGACCCGGTGGGGGCGGCCAAAATTCTTGAGGCCTTTCGTCGAATTGACGCCGTGCTGGCGGTTATGCAGTTCGAAACGACGGCTGATGACCTTGAAGTTCGGGAGCTCATTAATGCCAGAGACCAGGCCCGGGCGCAGAAAAAATGGGTGCTGGCCGACCGCCTTCGCGACCAACTCAAAGCGCGGGGGGTCATGGTGCGCGATGGTAAAATAAACCAATAAACCAATATACTATTTCTCTATGATGAAACCCATCTATTTCCCATTTACCTATGTTTTGGAACCGGTGGTACAGGCCCTGGCGGCTTGCTGCGGACCATTTACCGTGTACCAGCCCTTGCGTGACCGTGTACCGGAGCAAATGCAGCCCTGGATTGACAAAGGCCTGATAGATATCCGGGTGCCCGCGACCGGCAATGATGAACTGCTGGAAAAGGCCGTCAACGATTATCTGAACTGGGCCAATTTGCAACTCGAAGCCTCCGGCGGCGGCAAAAACGCCTTTTTAAAGGCCGGGCCGGACCGGAGCCCGCTTTTCAATTCCTCGGCATCCTCGCAAATTGTGGCCGAGATAAAGGCTCAAGGGCGCAAAGATACTGAACCTGCTGACCAGCGCAAAGTCATGACCGCCCGAATTTTTCTTTATTTTGCCCAGCAGTTTGATTTGCAAAGCCGGGGGGTCGACGGCGATCTAATAGATTACCAACAAAGAGAACGGAACCTGATCCAGCAATTGCAGCGCGAAGAAGATGCCCTGCCGGAAGGGCGGCTGCAAAAACCATCGGTTGCACCGGATGATTTCGCCGACTACATGCTCGACATGCGGATGGAGGCCTGGACCCGGCTTTTGCTGAGCGACCCTCAACGCACGGCGTTATTTATTACCCATCGCCAAGCCGTGCTGGAGCATGTGCTGGAGTTTGCGCCGGCGGCTGAAAGGATTTTGCATGTGACCGGCACGGTACCGGCTGCTGAAGATGCCTCCGGGGACGCCCGGCAGGCCGAACAGCGAATGGCATACTTTGCGCAGGTCGCTGAAAGCCGGACGCCGTCCGTACAAAAGCTGGAAACGCCGGCCTTTTTGCAGGGTATCCCGTTCGGTACGACATTGAGCGTCTACCGGGTGCCCGGCCAGACCCCCGGCGCATTTTTTGCCCGTTGTGCCGGCATTGAGGATCGGGAGGCCGAAACCGCACATCCGGGCGCCGGGGTCAAGAATACGCTGATAGCATTTATTAATTATTGAAAAAAAAATGCCAAGAAGGCTTGACTCGCATTTTTAATTGGTATATGGACTTTTTCTTGGTTGAAAATAATTCATCGAAAGGAGAGTTTGATAATGGCTTTTAATCCTACAGTTGATGCTGAAAAATGTGCCGGTTGCGAAGAATGCGTAGACGTATGCCCGGTGGAAGTGTTCGAAATGCAGGACGGCAAGTCCGTTCCCGTTAATGCGGAAGAGTGCCTCGGATGCGAAAGTTGCGTCGAGGTTTGTGAAGAGGGTGCTATTACTGTGGAAGAGACCTAACAGCAACTTCCAGTCTTTCTGACAACGCCCCCCCCGGTCCTGTGTGCTAATTGCGGGCCGGGGGGGCGTTTTCTGCCGTATTCCCACCTGATATTATCTATAGAAGTGCCTAAAGTTCGAAGTGCCTAAAGTGCCTAAAGTTGTGGCGTCGCTTCGCTCTGTCTTTTTTATAAACGCCGGGTATTACCAGCATGAAACTCAGTGGGTGAATATACTGTTAGACGTTGTTTTGTTCTTTTAATAAAATTGTTCCGCCGGAGGCGGACCTTAACTTTAGGCACTTTAGTGCACTTTAGGCACCTTAGGCACTTCTCTTTTAGGCACTTCTTTTCTTAGGCCTTTCCCGGCTGTTGCATAAAATTAAAAATAATTCTCTATGACTTGAAAGGCAAATATCATGCTGTTTCCAGATTACAGACCCCGGCGACTGCGACAAAATGAAGCCTTGCGGCGGTTGA
>JAOZSC010000373.1 GCA_029939875.1 Desulfobacterales bacterium | reverse complement strand
GACGGATTGATGCCGTATTCTTTCAGCTTGAGCTGCAATGTGCGGCGACTGATGCCCAGAATTTTAGCCGCATGGGTGCGATTGCCGTCGGTTTCTTCCAGTGTCCGCAAAATCATCGCTTTTTCCACTTCCTTGAGCGATCGACCGGGTGTCACATCAACCGGTGAAGCCGCAAGTTCCGTGTCCAGCTTTTGCAGGTCGTCCGGAAATTCCAGCGGCGTGATCATATCTCCCCGGGCCATGATGACCGCCCGTTCCACCACGTTTTCCAGTTCCCGCACATTGCCGGGCCAGTCGTAACGCATGAGCAGGTCCACTGCCCGGGGGGTAAACCCCTCGATGGAGCGTTTATTTTTCTCAGCATAGTGTTTGAGAAAAAAATCAGCCAGCAGGGGGATGTCCTCCCGACGCTGCCGCAAAGCCGGAACCGGCAAAACGACCACGTTGATCCGGTAGTAGAGATCTTCCCGGAAACGGCCTTTGGCAATTTCTGCTTCCAGATCCTTGTTGGTGGCAGCGATGATGCGGGTATCCACCTTTACCGTTTGAGAGCTTCCCACGGGTTCAAACTCGCGCTCCTGGAGCACCCGCAAAATCTTGGCCTGGGTGGCGGGGGCCATTTCGGCAATTTCGTCTAAAAAAATGGAAGACCTGTGCGCCAGCTGGAAACGGCCTTGCTTGCGGGCCACCGCATCGGTAAACGCCCCTTTTTCGTGCCCGAAAAGCTCGCTTTCCAGCAGGGTTTCCGGCAGGGCGGCACAGTTGACTTTTATGAGAGGCCGCTCGCTGCGCGGGCTGTTCTGGTGAACGGCATTGGCAATCAGTTCTTTGCCGGTGCCGCTTTCACCAACGATGAGAACCGTGGCCTCCGAGGGGGCCACCAGGGCCATGGTTTCAAAAAGCTGCTTCATGGCCGGACTGCGGCCAAGAATATTGGAAAAATCAAAGCGAGCGTCCAAACGCTCCTTGAGGTAGACATTGTCCTGCTCGAGCTGATGAAACCGAAGGGCCTTGGCGACCAGAATTTTCAGCTCCTCGATGTCCAGCGGCTTGGTCAGGTAGTCATAGGCACCGGCCTTGAGGGCTTCCACGGCCGTGCCCACCGAAGCATAGGCGGTCATGATAATGATGGGAATTGCCGGGCTGATGGCCTTTATTTCCTTGAGCGCTTCAATGCCCCCCATTTGCGGCATGCGGATATCCATAATCACCAGGTCATAAAAACGTTTTTCGATGGCTGCCAGGGCTACCCGGCCGTCGGCGGCCTGCTGGATTTCATAGCCTTCGGCCCCCAGCACGGCTTCGATCATCTGCCGGTGGGCCGGTTCATCGTCTACCACCAGGATTTTGGGTTTCATCGTTTTTCCTTAGCAATGGGAATTAGAATGGTAAACCTGCATCCTTGCACCTTTCCGGCCGGCGGGCATTCCACCTGGATTTCACCATCATGGTTTTCGACAATTTTATGAACAATACAAAGCCCCAAACCGGTCCCCGTTTCACGGGTGGTATAAAACGGCTCAAAGATCTTTTCCAGTTTATCGGCGGCAATACCGGAGCCGTCATCTTCCACCCAGAAAACAAGCCGGGAGCTCGACGGCTCCAGCTCGGCGCCAATTTCAACATGGCCCTCCGGGTCTGTCGCCTGCACGGCGTTGAGCAAAAGGTTTAAAAGCGCCTGGGTCATCTGGTTGCCGTCTATGGGAAGGGTGCTGACATCGGAAACCCGGGTGTGGATACCGACCCGACGGGCATCCGCCTGGGCTTTTGCCAGGCGCATGCAATGCGCCACCAACGCACTGACATCCGTGGGTGCCGGCGCAGCCTGCATGGGCCGGGCGAAAGTCAGCAGATCGGTCACCACGCGATTGATCCGATCTACTTCATTGACCATGGTCTGGGCATATTCCTTTTCTTTGGGTTTGTCGTGCAGGGTTTTTTTCAAAAACTGGGCAAACCCCCGGATGGAACTCAGCGGGTTGCGAATTTCGTGGGCCACGCCGGCGGCCAACTCGCCGATGGCGGCCAGTTTTTCCGAGCGTTTCACCCGTTGCTGCAGCCGTTTGATTTCCGATAGATCCCGCAAAATAATGACCGCCCCGCTACAATGCCCGTTTTCATCGCAAATCGGCGTAACACTCAAAGCCAGGGGGATCGACTGCCCCGATTCTTTGCGGTGGTAGATTTCATGCTCCAGCACGGGCACGTGTTCACTTAAGGTGCGGGCAATGCCGGAGGTCTCAAAATCGATGACGGACCTCAAGTCCAGCCCCTGAATTTTTGCTTCTTTCAGCCCCAACAGCTCCAGCGCCAGCAGATTGTAAGAAACGATCTGGCCTTCGGGGTTTATGCTCAGAAGTCCGTTGGCCATGTTGGCGACGACCTGGCGGGTATAATCTTCTGTCTGCTTCAGGGTGCGATCCACCAGGTAGTAATTCTGGATCACGAATATGAAAAACAGCGTACCGGAGCCTAAAACCAGCACAATGGCGGCCATGATGACAGCATGCTGAATATCCGCCCGTTGCGCGGCTTCAATGGCCGTCATCTTCATCCCCAAAACAATGGTATCTCCACGATGGGAATGGCACTCGACAATCTGCCCGGCGCCCGCGGCATCCTGCTGCTGACGCACTGTTGACGGCTGATACATGGGTGCGAAAAATTTGGCAAGCTCGAAGATCTGTCTGCCGTCAGGCAATGTCCGGATCCGGCTGGCCACCTGGTCAGCCCGGGTTAACTCAGGTTTCCAGGCATCCGTCCGGCCCGCCTGCACACCATCGGAACGGTGTACAATTTTTCCGTGTTCATCCACCAGGTAAACGTAGGCAATGTCCGTATCTTTGGCCGTTTCCTGTAAAAGGCTTCCCAGGGACATCTCCTGCCACATCAGACTTTTCATCCCGGTGCGAGCGCCAGCCTCAATGGAGCGCAGCAGCGCGACTCCCTGGCGATAGAAAAAATGCAAAGCCCGTGTTTTTTCACGATCCAGGTTGCGGTAAGTGGAAATGCTGACCAGCACCAGCAGCAGAAACACGACGGCCACAATAGACAGGGCCGGCAGGTATAATTTTTTTCTGGAAAGAATTCGCATAACAGTTGAATTGAAAGAAAGCTATTGATTTTTTTTGATTCTATGTAAAGATAGCATGGCTGGCAAGGTTTTTTTGTTTTGCCCCCGAGGTGGGCGGGTATAACTACAGGAGTTGAAAACGCTGCGACTCTTTGTTTTCATGCCAATTTGGCATGCGGTTCACAGACATTGCTCCCTCGTTATAGCACTGGCATAAAAAGTGCATTTTAGCCTGATACTTAATCTTTTTATTTGCAAGCGGCAACAAAACAAAGGAGACCTCCATGAACAACAAAATTAGAGAAAAATTACGTGTCATTACCGCTGTCGGACGACTTCTGCCGGCTGTCGCGCTGATTTTAGCGTTCGCAATGCCGGCCCCCACCCCGGCTTTGGCTTCCCAATATCAGCCGTTTGAAGGCATCATTCAGGGGGCCAACTGCGTT
>JAOZSC010000029.1:2600-13173 GCA_029939875.1 Desulfobacterales bacterium | reverse complement strand
GCGGTCGCCTCCCGAGCGTCGGCCGCCGTTGTCGATGGAAATCAGCATATTTTTAATTTCATTTTCGTTCTTTTCCATGGCGGGAACAGAATCTAAGGGTTGAAAAATATAGCCGGTTGGTGCATTTGCAAATAATTTTAGGTGCTTACCCGGAAAGTCCACGTCACCATAAAAATTCCAGTGGGAACGGCTTTGAGCCGTGATCATTTAATTTCGCGGCTGAAAGCCGCTCCCACAACCAATACAACTTGTTCTGTCCAGATAACCAGATAATTTTATAAAGCACTTTTCATGCCATAACCACTGTCCGGCGTTGACCCTGAAAAAACACAACCTGCAAATATAATAATTATTGTAATATCATTATCTTGAAAGTTTTGATAGCGCCGTTCGGACTCCGAAGCGTAGCGGTGCCGACCGTGAGCGCCCCATGGGATTGTGAAATAAAATACCCATTTATAGAAAAATAATTGCCACACTGGCGCTTTGCAGATAACCACGAAGTCTAATGTCCGGATTCCTGCGGGGGTTCGATGCCGAGATCTTTGATTTTGTACAGTAGCGTCTTGTAACTGATTTTAAGGATTTTCGTGGCTTTGCTGCGGTTCCAACCCGTTTTGTCCAGAACGAAGGCAATCACTTCTTTTTCCACCCGGTCCATGGCCTTTTTCTTGATTTTTTTCAGCGACAACGATCCCAGGTCGATTTTGCTAAGATCCAGAAGATCGGAGGAAACAGATGACGTCCGGGGCGCTCCCTGCTCAGCGCCGACCAGGTCTGTAAGCCGGGAAACCGCGATCAGTTCATCGAGGGTATCTTCGCCATCGGCGAGAATCATCAGGCGTTTCAAAACGTTTTGCAGCTCCCGGACATTTCCAGGCCAGTGGTAGCCCGTCATTTTATCAATAGCCTCCGGGCTCGGGGTAAGCAGCTGCTTGCCGCTGAACTGGTTGACATACAGCCGGACGTAATGCTCGATGAGATGCGGGATGTCCTCGGGACGGCTGCGAAGCGGCGCGACATATATCTTGATGGTGCTCAACCGGTAATAAAGGTCTTCTCTGAAATTGCCGGCCTGCATGTCCTTTTCCAGGTCATGGTTGGTGGCCGTTATGACCCAGGCCCCCATCTTGACAAGTTTTTCGGAACCCAGGGGGGTGAAATCCCCGCCCTGCAGCACGTGCAGCAGTTTTGACTGCAGCGGCAGGGACATATCCCCGATTTCATCCAAAAATAGGAGCCCTCCGCTGGCCTGTTCGAACTTTCCGCGTTTGCGGTGCTCGGCACCGGTAAAAGCCCCCTGCTCATATCCGAACATTTCACTTTCCAGCAGGGTGTCCGGCAGCGCGGCACAGTTGACCTTGACAAATGGCTTGTTGACTCGGTCCGATTTGCGATACAGGTTCTGAACGACCAGCTCCTTGCCGACACCCGTCTCTCCGTAAACGACGGTGTTCAGACCGGTGTCTGCCACCTGGTCGATCAGCGCCTGGATTCGCTGGATGTTTTTACTGACGCCAATTAATGTTGAATCCATGGGATCATCATCGCAGTATAAGATTCAAAAAGTGTTACCTTAATTTCCTAATTTTAGCAATAAAAATTCTATTTGACAACCCAAAACTGATTTTAGCCTAGTGTCTATCCATAAATCGACAATTTTGGAGCCCGCCAAAAGTTAAAAGATTGGGCTGTATGGATAAACTATTTCGCCATGATCCACCATTTAGGCATTTCGATCCTCTCACAAAATTCGGCCCCCTTTTGGAAATATTTTTCAGGCTTCTCCAGTAATCTTTTACCGAAGTTCGAAATTCCGTGGTTCACATATTAAATTGCCAGATCCGTGTTTACCGGGCGATATTACTTGACATTTCAGACGTTTTATAAAATAATTGATATAGTTACATGTCATTCGACAAATTTTGAGGACTATCCATTCTAGACACTTCGATTGCAGTGGAGAAAAATTTTGGCAAAACGTGATGCGCTATCATCGACCGAGCGGCTGCTTGACCTGATCCGCGATGACAGCAATCCGGAATATTCCGCCCCTTCGGTGACCAGTCGCAAATCATTTGGCCAGCGTTTCAAAAACATGTTCAACAATCCTGTATCCTTTAAAAAAGCGATATCGATGGGAGTCGACCTGGGTCACGATGACCTGAAACTGGTTAAAATCACCCGCATCTCCGATCATAAATTTGAACTGCTCGATTATACCCGGATACCCTTTGACCCTGAAATTTCCAAGGACAATGACCGGTTTCCCCAGTTTTTAAGACAGCACCTGGCCCGTTTTTGCGACCATTCAAAAAACCTGGAACTGTGGTGCACCATCCCGTCGGCACGGGTGGAAACCCGCCAGATCCGGATCCCCAAGGTCAACCAGAAGCAAATCGCCAATTCCGTTTACTGGACTTATCAGCGCATCTCGCCATTTAACGATGAGGAAAAACTCTTTGACTTCGAGTTGCTGGGCGAAACCGAAGAAGACGGCAAACCGAAAATCGACGTGATGGCCTACACGGCCCCCCAGGCAGAAATAAAAAACCTTAAAGATCTTTTCAGTAAATCCGGCTGCCCCCTGACCGGCATTTCCATCGTACCGTTTTCGTTTCAAAGCCTGTTGAGATCCGGGCGCATTGAAACCGGTGAGCCTCACGTCTCCAGTCTTTACATCGGGCGGGACTGGTCGCGAATCGATATTTTTTCTGAAGGTAACCTGATGCTGTCACGCGGCATCAAGGCCGGGGTTACAACCATGATCGAAGCACTGCGCGCTGAGATCGAGGACAACCTGTTCGAGCTTTCCATTGCGAAATCTCCTTCCAAGGACACGGCCCGAATCCGATCGATTAAAAAAAAGCTCAAATACGAACTTGATCAAGCTCACCGGCTCTTTTTCGGAGTGATTCACGACACCCCGGCACAACCCATGGACGAACGGCAGCGGCTTCTTAAAGAAGACAAGATCTTTAAAATGATCTCTCCGGCCGTGGAACGGCTGGTGCGCCAGGTAGAGCGAACCCTGAGACATTTTGCCTTAAACTTTGACAACGCCCGGGTAGGTAAAATTTATATTTCCAGCGGCGTCAATTTGCATCGCCACATCGTGGAGTACATTGGCGAAGAGCTGGGAATTCCTACAGAAGCCGTCAACCCATTTGTCGAAAGCACCAATTTCGTATCACTGTTACCGAGCCCCGAAAACATTTCGGAACAAAGCTCCTATGCACCGGCAATGGGCATGGCCCTGTCGAACAATACGCTGACGCCCAATTTTTTATTTACTTACAAAGACAAGCAAAAAGCGGCCGGCAGCCAGCGCATTAACCGCACCACTTTCGGCGGGTTTTTGCTGATAATGGCACTCTGCGTTGGGCTTTCCTTCTGGCAGGAGCGCACCAACTCGGATAAAGAATACCAGGTGACTCGCCTGCAGCAGCAGCTCAATGCTTTTACCCTGCGGGTCGACAAAAATTTGATCCTGAAACTGGTCTCGGAAGTCAAGGCCAACAACCGCATGATTTCGCAAATTGGGGAAAAATATCTCGGGCTGGCTGTCATCAGTGAACTTGCGGATCTGACACCGACCAATATCCGCCTGCTCAACCTGTCGGCCCGGCTGGCCAGACAACCCGGCAAGAAAAAAAGCGAGGTCAAAAAATCTCTGGTAATCGAAGGCATCGTGCAGGGCAACCGCCTGACCCTGGAGTCCGCCCTGGCCGCCTACTTGATGGATTTGAAAAGTTCGCCCCTGTTCAAGCAACCAAAGATCAACAAAAAGTCCTATGTTAATTTTGAAGACAAACCGGTGTTGAAATTTACAGCGCGTCTGGATCTCGTGTAGCATGAAAAAAATATTGTCCATATTGCCGACCCAAAGCCTGGTCTATTTCTTAATATGCGCCGGGGGAATCGTGGCCTTCATATTTTTAATCATCATACCGTCCCAGAACACCACGGTCGAACTGGACAAAGACATCGCAAAACTGCGCAATCACATTGAAGAACAGCGAATCCTGAAGCCGGTGTTCAACACTCTTTTGAAACGCGTCAAAGATAAAAATCCGACCAGCCTGCCGGCAACAAAGCAGGTCAAACTCGCGCACGGTAAGATCGAAGACATAACATGGCAGTTGCAGGAAATGGCCCAGCGTCATGACCTCAAGCTCAACGAACTGAAAACCGACGTCAACTCGGCTGTCAGCAAAAGCGGATTTTTACTGATGCGCATTGATGCAACCGGCGAGTTTATGAAGCTGCGCGATTTTCTGATTGAACTGGGAACCATCCCTTCCCTGGAATGCATCGAGGAGATTCAGGTGAGCGCCATTGAGTCCTCCAGGCAGTTCAAGCTGAAAATCTGGCTGGCGCAGAAGTGAAAGCAGAAGCAGTGCCTAAGAATACATAACAGTGTTTGTGAATACATGCACCAAGATTCTGTTGGAAAGACAAAACTTAATTTTGCCTGGGTAGAACTAAAAAAAGACTGAACACAGACTGATGTCAAAAAGAGAAAAAATAATTGTCGGGGCCATGCTGCTGGCGGTGGTATACGCGATCTATATCCTGTTTCTTGCTTCGCCGCGCAACCCGGCACCCTCCGCCCAGTTCAAGACTGAAAAAGGGCTGGATAATCTCAATGCGTTCATCACCAAGGTAGCCGATAACACAAAAAGGGGCCTTAACAAAAGGCAGTCATATATTTTGAAAAAAGCCCAGGAGAAATGGGTCCAGGACCCCCTGGTTCAGCTCAAAAACAACAAGCTCGCACAGCAACAAAATACTACCCCCGGGGTGCTGAAAGGCAAAATTATGTACTCGGGGTTTTTGCAGATGGGAAACCGGCGACTGGCGATCATCAACGGAATGGAATATGAAAACGGAGATAAGCTCGAACCGGGTGGATATGTGGTTCAGCGCATTTATCCCAATCACGTGATCCTGATCACCATGGACGGCAACCGGAAAAAATTTATCCTTCCACTGGAAGAAATGCAATAGGATTGATGGGTTATGACTACAGATTGGCATAGATATAAAGTTTTCGTGGAAATCTTCTGTCTTTTTCTGGCGATTGCCTGGATCGGCTCCTGTGCGCCTAAAAAAGATCTGCAGTCCGTCAAGAATCCCTTCTACGAAAAATGGCGGGTAAAGGCGGAAGAGTCCAAGGGCAACTCGGCGGTCGAACCGCCTTCTATTGAAGAAGAGCCTTTTGCCATCGTTTCAAAAGAGGAGGCTGACAAACCCGCACCGAAGGCCGAAAAACCGCTGCCCACCCGCCCAATCAGCATGAAAATGAACAACATCGATGTTTCCGTTCTGCTGCGGGCCCTTGCCCGGGCAGCCAATCAAAACATCATTCTCAATGAAAAAGTCGTTGGCAAGATCAATGTCAATATCCACCAGGCTCCCTGGAACGAGGTGTTTGAGAGCATTCTGCGAACCCAGGGCCTGAGCTATACCTGGCAAGGCGACATCCTGCGCATCATGACTGCCCAGGACATGGAAGCGGACCTGAAGAGCAAGGCCCGCAACGAAGAGCTCAGGTTTGTTCAACCGCCGTTGACCCGTATCGTGGCGGTCAAATACATGGAGGCCGAAAAGCTCAGCAAAAATCTTGAAAAATTCATCAGCGTGAACAGGGGCGGTCAGAAAACCGGCTCGATCATGGTCGATGAGCACACCAATTCATTGATTGTGCAGGCATTGACCAATGACATGCAGCGCATCCTGGCAGTGATTAAAAAACTGGACCGGCCCACCCCCCAGGTGTTGATCGAAGCCCACATTGTCGAGGCCAGCAAGGGCGTCGCCCGGGAATTGGGCGTGCAGTGGGGAGGCGCCTACAAGGGCAAAAGCGGAGACAAGACCTTCGGCATCGGCGGCAGCGGTGTGGGCAACCAGAACCAGTCAATCAGCCAGCCGGTGGATGTCACTTCCGGGTCAATAGTTGACCTGCCGGCAGCGGGCCTGGCCGGCTTTAACCCGGCAACGCTGGGGGTCCTCTACCAGCGGGTGGGCGAATATCTCTTATCTGTCCAGCTTTCAGCCCTGCAGGACCAGGGCAAACTCAACATTTTGTCCAGCCCGTCCATTACCACCCTGGACAACCAGACCGCCCTGATTGAAAGCGGCTCGGATATTCCCTTCCAGACGGTAGAAGACGGCGAAGTGAAAATCGAGTATAAAAAGGCGGTGCTGAGCCTGCGGGTCACCCCCCATGTGATTGACGGCAAGACTTTGAAGATGTTTATCAAGGTGCACAAGGATGAGCCGGATTTTTCCCAAACTGTGCTGGGCAATCCGACGATCATAACCAAAAACGCCGAAACCAACGTGATTCAAAACGATGGCCAGACAGTGGTCATCGGAGGATTGACCAAGGAAAAATCAACCCGAAGCCAGACCGGCACCCCCTGGATGGAGGATATCCCCGGGCTGGGGTACCTGTTCAAAACCAAGAGTAACAAAGATGAAATGGAAGACCTGCTGATATTTATCACCCCTCATATCCTGAGACCCAGGGCCCAGGGGGTAAAGAAATAAATTTCACCTGAATTGAGTTGAGTGTGTTTCAAATTTTTTAAAAGGCTCATTTTATTTTTTTTCTTAAGGTGTGCATCTTGTATCTGCTACAACTCCGATAATCGCTCAAATCAGGCATCAGCTAAAACCAGAGCCGACACGCCATGGACTACTTCAGCATTCTCAATTTAGCCCGGGAGCCTTTTTCAAACTCTCCGGATCCCGAGTTTTTTTTTCATTCCCGGCAGCACCGGGACTGTCTGCAAAAACTGGAGCTGTCGCTGCTGCTGCGCAGGGGACTAAACGTGGTCATCGGGGATGTCGGCACCGGAAAAACCACCCTGTGCCGCCAACTCATCCGCCGCTTTTCCACCAAGGATGAAGTGGAAACCCACCTGGTGCTGGACCCTTATTTTCTCAACGCGTCTGAATTTTTGGCCACCGTGACCAAAATGTTCTGGGGCAAAAAACCGGCGCCGGGAAGTCTCGACTGGCAGATCAAAGAGCACATCAAACAGCTCCTGTTCCGCAAAGGGGTGGATGACAACAAGACCGTTGTTCTGATTATCGACGAAGGGCAAAAGATACCGGCGTTTTGCCTGGAAATTCTGCGGGAGTTTTTAAATTACGAAACCAATGAATACAAACTGCTGCAGATTGTTATTTTTGCCCAAAAAGAATTCGAAGCCACCATCCGCAAGTATCCGAATTTCGCTGATCGCATCAACCTGTATCATCGGCTCCAGCCGTTGAATTTTCGTGACACACGGCTGATGATTAAATACCGCCTGGAAAAATCCAGCAATTCACCGAAAACCCTCAACTTGTTCACCTACCCGGCCCTGTGGGCCTTATACCGTATCACCGGCGGTTATCCCCGTAAAATAATCAACCTGTGCCACCAGAGTATCCTGTCCATGATTATCCAGAACCGCACCAAAAGCGGCTATTTTCTGGTACGCACCTGTGCCCGCCGGGTATTTGCCGATGAACCGCGCAGCTGGAAAAAATTTGCTGCCGCAGCGGCGCTGACTGCCGTCATGGCGATAATCGTGGTATTGCTGATGGTGCCGTCGAAACGCCTGGGCACCCTGCACAGCCGGGTGGTGGAAACGTTTCAATCGACATTTGCCCGGAACCCGGCCCCGGCCGATCCGGCTGGAACCCCGGTGACCGAAGTTCAACCGCCTGCCGTCCGGGCCCAGATAGCCTCCGGAAAATTTCATGCCGACTGTCCGCCGCAGACGGTTGACATCGAGCCGAAGCAAAACCAGCCATTGGAAACTAGCCCGGCTCCGGCAAAACCAGCCCAACCGCCAAAGGCCGACGCACCCCAGCAAAAAATTGAGGCCGCTCCTGCCGTAGTGGCGTCCATCGATGCCCAGCCGGACGTACAATCGATCCCGTTGTATAGGGCGATTCTGGGCCGCATGGCTTTGAAACGTGACGAAACTCTGTCGCGGATCATCGAAAAAGTTTACGGCGGATTTAATTCCCTTTATTTTAAATCCTTTATCCTGGCCAATCCCGATATTAAAGACCCGGACCGGGTGGAAGCCGGTCAGCGTATCTGGCTGCCGGCTATCCCGGCCCGTGTGACGGCCCCCGGCCAACCGGTGTGGTGGGTTCGGATTGCAGAGACGGATTCTTTGGAAGCTGCCTTCAACATCCTGCGACAGCATCCGGACAGTATCCCCCCCATGAGCCTGGTACCGTTCTGGAATCCTGAAACCGGCATGAAATTCGCCGTTGTGCTAAAACAGCTTTATAAACATAAAACCGCGGCCGGCACCCAGATGAAGCTGTTGCCGGCAGAGCTTTCCACCGGCGCAATGATAGCGTCGCTGTGGGATAAAAATACGGCCTATTTTGCAGACCCTTTTTTTGGACGCAAACCATGACCCGGACAAGCCGGGAAATGCTTAAACTGACGGGTTCCAGGTTAACAGGTTCACGGTTCAAAGGTTACAACCGACGGGCACTGTTCACTGTATTGATCAAGATCCGGAATACCCGACGCACCCCATTGGGTGAACCGGCTTTATAAATACGATGAAGACAGAATCCCTTTAATATTTGCGGCTTGGGGTTTTTTTCAACCCGGAACGTTGAACCCTGAACCGTTCAACCCAGGAATAGATAAAAATTGAGAGCACGTAAAAAACTCGGCGAAATACTGGTGGAAGGCGGGTTGCTGACCCAAAAGCAGTTGGAAAACGCCCTGCCCTTCCAGAAAAAGAGCAAATTGAAGCTCGGACAATTTTTGGTTCGCGAAGGCATTGTCAGCGAAACCCAGATTGTCGACCTGGTATCCAACCAGCTGCGGCTGGAAAAATACCGACCGGACAAATACACCCTCGACGTGGACCTGGCCAACCTGCTGCCGGCTGAAATCGCCCATAAATATCAGGCTGCTCCGCTGCAAAAAAGCGGCCTGCTGCTGACCATCGCCATGACTGATCCGCTGGACATCAACGCCCTGGATGCCATCGAGGTTTATACCAACTGTGAAGTCGAAGCCATCATCTGCACCGAGCAGCACTTAAACCAGCTGCTCAACAGTCTTTACGGCACCTATGCCGGAATCGGCGGTGTCCTTGAAGACATGGAAGAGATGGAAATCGATAAGACCAGCGATAAAGCCCCGGTCCTCGAGGATGTGGAGGTCAGCTCCCTGCAGGGCATGGCCGAGGAGGCACCGGTGGTACGGCTGGTCAATTCTATTTTATCCCAGGGAGTGCGCGAGGGGGCCAGCGATATCCATGTCAGCCCGGAAAAAAATTACGTGCAGGTTCGCTTTCGGGTGGACGGCAGGCTGCATGAGGTACCGGCGCCACCCAAGTCGATGTTTTTGCCGATCATCTCGCGGCTGAAAATTTTGGCCAACATGGACATCGCCATCTCCAGAATTCCCCAGGACGGGCGTTTCACCGTCAAAATGAAAAACAAAGACATCAATATCCGGGCTTCCACGATCCCCTCCATTTACGGCGAGAACATGGTCCTGCGTCTGCTGGACACCAGCACCAGCATTTTTTCCCTGGAAAGGCTGGGCATGAGCGAACAGGATCATGGCCGGCTTGAAGCCATGATCAACCGGTCCCATGGCATGATTTTGAGCACCGGTCCCACCGGCAGCGGCAAAAGCACCAGCCTGTATTCGATATTGAAAAAGATCAACCAGGCGGACATCAATATCATCACGGTGGAAGACCCGGTGGAGTACCGTATCGAAAAAATTCGCCAGGTCCAGCTCAACCGCAAGGCCGGCATGACCTTTGCCAGCGGTCTGCGCTCTATTTTGCGCCAGGATCCGGATGTCATCATGGTCGGCGAGATCCGGGATTCGGAAACCGCCACCATCGCCGTGCAGGCTGCATTGACCGGGCACCGGGTGTTGAGCACCCTGCACACCAACGACGCCCCCGGTGCCATCACACGGTTTACCGACATGGGGATTGAACCGTTTCTAGTGGCTTCGGTTATGGTGGTCTCCTTTGCCCAGCGCCTAGTGCGCACCGTTTGCCCGAACTGCAAGACTTCTTACCAGCCACCTGAAGAAGCCCTGAAATCCTGGGGACTGGAACGCTTTAAAGATGCCGATTTTAAGCACGGCAAGGGCTGCTTTAACTGCATGCATACCGGCTTTAAAGGCCGGACCGGCATCTATGAAGTGCTGATTGTCGACGAAATGATCCAGGACTTAATTTTAAAAAGAAAGTCGGCTCACGAAATCGCCCGGGCGGCTCACGATTCCGGACATTTCACTACGCTGAAAGAAAATGCGGTTGAAAAAGTGATCCAGGGAATCACCTCTCTGGAGGAGGCAGCCTCGGCGGTGATGGTGTAAGCGCTGACGCGCCAGGTGCAGGCGCTACGCGCAGGATAAAGGTTAAAGGTGAAAGGTGAAAGGCTAAAAAGGGATTGCATCCTTTAAAAAGTTTCCCAGCTTCATAGCGTCATAGCTTTCTAGCCTCATAGCTGAAAAAGCTCATAGCTCGTAGCTGACAGCTGACAACAAAAAGGTGCAAGGTTCAGG
>JAOZSC010000029.1:0-2590 GCA_029939875.1 Desulfobacterales bacterium | reverse complement strand
ATATAGCGCTAGCAACGAGGCCGGTACCACCGAAACCGGTGAAATCCAAGCAGACTCGGCTGAAAAAGCCCGGTCCATACTGGCTTCCCAGGGATTTATTCCCACCAGAGTAAAAGAAGAACGCCAGGCACTGTCCGGTCTTAAAAAGGGCACCCTGCTCGACAAGTTTTCTCCCATCAAGGCCCCGGAGCTGATCCTTTTCACCAAACAGTTCAACACCCTCATCCGCGCCGGTGTACCGATGCTGTCGCTGCTCAAGGTGCTGGAAGACCAAACCGAGCATCCCAGGCTCAAGCGGGTACTGGGGGAAATCCACCAGAGCATTAAAGAAGGCGCCAGCCTGCATGAGGCCTTTCGCCAGCATCCGACAGTTTTCTCGCCGCTGTACTGCAACATGCTTAAAGCCGGCGAAGCCAGCGGGGCCTTAAATGACGTGCTCGACCGGCTCACCTATATCATCGAACACGAGTACAAGGTGAAAGCAGACATCAAATCCGCCATGATGTACCCCCTCATCGTTGTCTGCTTTCTATTTATCGCCTTTATTATCCTGCTGACCGCAGTAATTCCCCGTTTTGTCACCATCTTCAAAGGCGCCGGGCTCAAATTGCCCCTGCCGACCCAGATCTGCATGCTCATGTACCAGGGCCTGATCCACTACTGGTACATTGGCCTCGGCATCTTTGCGGTGGTGGTGGTTGCCCTGTCCTACTATTTGCGCACCGAGCAGGGTAAATTCGTCATGTACACGCTGATGATGAAAGTGCCCATCATCGGGGATTTGTTTGTCAAAAGCGCCATTTCCCGTTTTGCCAGTATCTTTTCCATTTTACAGTCCAGCGGTGTCGATATTCTCGAAACCATGGCCATTCTGACCGATACCATCGGCAATGCTGCCATTTCCCGGGAGCTTGCAGGCATCCGGGACCGTCTGGCCGAAGGCCACGGTATTGCCGAGCCGTTGCGTTCGGCCAAGTATTTTACTCCCATGCTCATTAACATGGTGGCCATCGGCGAAGAATCCGGCAACCTGGAGGAAATGCTCAGAGATGTCGCTCTGCATTACGACACCGAGGTCGAATATACCATGAAAAAACTGTCCGAGGCCATCGGCCCGGTCCTAACCATCGGCCTGGCTGCCGTGGTGGGGTTTTTCGCCCTGGCCATCTTCCTGCCCATGTGGGATATGACGTTGATGGCGAAATAAAAGATGAACGTCGAACATCGAATGTTGAATGAAAAAAATCGAACCATTACCAATAAAATTTGCACAAAATGATTGAATAACGCCCTGTGAAACAATCGCGCTTCTACATTAGTCTTTACGTCATCATTCCGTTTATTTTTACCGGCTTTACCATTCTATCCGCCATTTTGGCGTCGCGTCTGACAAAATACGCCATCATGCACGGTGCAGACCCCACGCAGCCGGTGTTGTGGTTTATCCTGATCATCGCGGTGCTAGCCTATGTTTCAGGGTTTGTTATCGTGCGCCTGATCTTAAAGCCGGTGGAGGACTTTGTGGCCAAGGCCAGCAAACTGCCTGCGGTTTCCGGGAGCAGCAAAAAAACCAAAAAAAACTGGTCTGTTGACAAGATCCAGCAGTTTACCAGCGTGTTCGACCAGGTCAGCTCGGTGCTCAGCCGCATGGATGCCCGTCATTTTTTCCCAGCCATTATCGGCGAAAGCCTGGCCATGCGGGGCCTGCTGAGCCTGATCCGCAAGGTGGCACCCACGGAATCAACGGTGCTCATCCTGGGCGAAAGCGGCACCGGCAAGGAGTTAGTGGCCAGCAGCATTTACGAAAACAGCGACCGCGAGGACCAGCCGTTCATCAAACTCAACTGTGCCGCTATTCCCGAAGAGCTGCTGGAAAGCGAGCTGTTCGGCCATGAAAAAGGAGCCTTCACCGGGGCGACCAAATTCAAACCTGGAAAATTCGATATGGCCAACCGGGGCACCATCTTTCTGGACGAAATCGGCGATATGCCGTTGAATCTGCAGGCCAAGATCCTGCGCGTGCTGCAGGAACAGGAATTTTACCGGGTGGGCGGCAGCCGCACCATTAAAGTGGATGTGCGTGTGATCGCCTCCACCAATAAAAACCTGGAAGAAATGGTCCAGGAGGGCACCTTCCGGGAGGATCTGTTTTACCGGCTGAATGTTTTTACCCTCCATCTGCCGCCTTTGCGCGAACGCAAGGAGGACATCCCACTGCTGGTGGAATATTTTCTTGAAAATCTTCCCAAAAAACAGAAAGTCGCGATTTCATCGGTGGCCCTGCAGATGCTCATGGTTTTTTCATGGCCCGGCAATATCCGCGAATTGAAAAATACCATTGAAAGCGCGGCGGTGATCGCTGAAAACGGATATATCGAACCGGCTCAGCTTCCGGGCAAAATTACCGGGGCTTTTAATCAACAATCCACCTCGGTGAAATTACCGACCAACATCCCCCTGGATGAGCGCCTGCGGGAAATCGAAAAAAGCATGATCATCGATGCCCTGCACAAAACAGGGGGTATTCAGGTGCGGGCCACCGAACTGCTGGGAATTAATCAGCGCAGCCTGTGGCACCGCATCAAAAAGA
>JAOZSC010000372.1 GCA_029939875.1 Desulfobacterales bacterium | reverse complement strand
GCGCTGCCATGGGGCCTATTTTTTTCCTTTGATCTTTGACAGTCGAGTTTTGAAAATTTTGCCGATTGCTAATTTATCCGGTCTGATATTGTCTGATCAGCGATGTTTAAAAACTATTAAGGCTGGTGATGCTGCTATTTCAGTTATTACGTGGGGGGAACTGCTTTACGGCAACAGTCAAAGTTTTAGATTTTCCTCCAGCGCTTCGGCGATGTGCATTACTTTTAAGCGATCACCGCGTTTTTTCCCCCCGCCTCTCAGCTGCATGACGCATCCGGGGCACTCGGTCACAAGTAGTTCTGCGCCGGTCTTGTTGAAATCATCCAGTTTTCTTGAGAGGATCTGAGCGGAAATATTCGGAAACTTGCTCGAATATGTTCCGCCGAAACCGCAGCAGGTTTCTTCTTCTTCCGCCGGACAAAATTCAAGCCCGGCTTTTTCAATCAGGGCATGGGGGGCTTCACTGACTCCGAGACCGCGGCAAAGATGGCATGGCGCATGGTAGGTCGTTTTTGTACCGCTATGCTGAAAGGCGTCAGCTTCGATTTTCAATATATCATTTAAAAATGCAGAGAAAGGGTATACTTTTTCTGTAAATGACTTCACCTGATCTGTCATCGAGGGGTCATATTCGAATAGTTTTTGGTACCCGACTTTTAAATGGGATGCGCAGGATGCACACAGGGTGATGATATAATCAAAGTTTGGGTTTATCATCGCATTCATATTCTGCCGGGCGACCTCCCGGGCGGCTTCCTGTTCACCCATCATTTCCACCGGCAGGCCGCAGCAGGATTGTTCCATTGGAAATTCCAGTGCCACTTTCCGGTCTGCGAGCAGTTTGACTGCCGCTTCCAGTTGTTCGGGGTAAACAAAATCCTGAACGCAGCCCGAGAAGAGGGCGACACTGTATCGAGGATCGGTTACCTCCGGTTTTAGTTGCAGCCAGCGATCCCGGAAGGGTTTTTCAGCAATGGCCGGCAACGCCCGAAAATTGTGTTCTTTTGCGAATATAAACGGCAGGTGTCGCAGATACTGCGAATCATCGGTTACCGGTTTCTGGGCGATACGCGCCGAGCGCAGGAGGGAATGAAAAAGCTTGCGGTTGCGCAGCACTTTGCCCAGCAACAGACTGGTCAACGGATGACCGTCTTCATTCTGGATGCGGGCGTGAACTTCTTTGATCAAACGCGGCAAGTCGATTCCAGCGGCACAGACTGCTTTGCAGGCGCCGCAATTAACGCAGTTCTGGACCAGGTTTTTTGCTTTTTCCCGGCCGTGAAAAAAATAGGTGATAATCAGGCCGATGGCACCGATGTAGATGTGGCCGTACTGATGTCCGCCGACCATGCGGTAGACCGGACAGACGTTGGCGCATGCTCCACAGCGCACGCAGCGGAGCACCTGTGAAAACACGGGATCCTTGGCCAGGGTGCGGCGGCCGTTATCGAGAAATACAATGTGCATCTTTTTTTTATTTTCCGGCGCGGAGGCGCAGGTGTTGGGGCCGGTGATCCAGGTAACATATGAGGTGATTCCCTGACCGGTGGCGTTGCGTGGCAGAGCGCGGTTTACCAGGAGCGCGTCGTGCAGTGTCGGGATGAGTTTATCAAGACCCACCAGGGCCACATGTACCCGCGGAAGGGTGGTGACCAGGCGGGCATTGCCTTCGTTGGTGGTCAGTCCGATGGTTCCGGTATCAGCCAGAGCAAAATTCGCCCCTGATATTCCCATGTCGGCTTCGATGAAATGCTGACGGAGTTCTCTGCGGGCTACCTTCACCAGGCGTTCAATTTCCGAGTCCTGCTTTTGTCCGGTGACATCCGTGAACAGATCGGCCACCTGATAACGCGAAAGGTGAATGGCCGGCATCACCATGTGCGACGGTCCTTCACCCCGCAGCTGGATGATCCACTCTCCCAGGTCGGTTTCGATGACATCGTATCCGTCAGCTTCCAGGTGGTGATTGAGAAGGGTTTCTTCGGCGGTCATGGACTTTGATTTTACGATTTTCTGTACATCGTGTTCACTGGCGATTCGAGAGATGATTTCATTGGCCTGTTGAGCGGTTTCAGCCAGGTGAACGGTTACACCTGTTTTCTCCGCATTTTGTTTAAACTCTTTGAAAAGTTCATCCATACGCGCAATGGCGGCGTCTTTTGACTCTGCAATTTCTGAGACAAGTGCTTCAACATTTATGCCGGCAAAGGCATTTTCACGTCCGGTGCGGTATGCGACAGCAAAATTGTCCATGGCCGTTCGTAAAAACTCATTTTGCAGCGCCGCGTCAACGTTTTTTTTATAGGCCTTTAAATTCTTAGCTTCCTGCACTAGTTGTCCTCCAGCATCAGTATATGAAGTTCCAGCGGACCATGGACGCCGATAGCCAGCACACGTTCGATGTCCGCCGTGCGGCTTGCACCGGTGATAAAAGCAGTATAATTGGGGTAAGAATGCATGCATTTTTTCATTTCTTTTTCCAGATCATAGGCATTCTGGCGGATTTTTGAAACGGGCAATACGGCAATGTGCACTTCGCTGATCATTGTCGCCAGCCGCACATCCTCACTGCTCGAATCGAGCACGAGGGTACCGGTTTCTGCAATGCCGTAATCGATAAACGTCAGGCCGATGTCGATTCCGGCCAGATGCCGACGCAAATCGTCGGTGATCAGTTGGATGCCTTTTGAATCCGCAAGCTTATTCAACTCCGCTGCATGGCTTTCTTCCAGACCGGGAGCAGCAATAATTTTTTGCTGTTTTTCGTCGCACAACCCTCCTGCTTTCGTTGACAGCGGCTGATCGCAACCCGATATCAATAGCCGGCAGGTTTCTTTGCGAGCGCACAAATCCACGCTGTACTCAAAAGCTTCCCGGGGCGTGGAAACCTCAGAAACGATCGCAGAAACCGATTCTGCTTTTTCCCTGAAGAGGTCATGGATTTCAGTGTAGGTGGTCATCATAATCCTCCCAATCTTCCTCTTCCTCATAGTCACCTGAGTTTTCAATTAAATCATAATCATAGACATATTCGCAGACGCTGCATATGTATTTTGCCATATTTCCCCCCTAGACATCCAGGTTGGCCGGTTCGTAATACTCCCGCGGGTGCTTGCAGTAAGGACACCGCTTGGGCGGTTCAAGACCCTCATGAGCATACCCGCAAATGCTGCATTTCCACTTGATGGGGGTATCCCGTTTAAACACTTTCCCAGCGGCCACCATTTCGAGAAGTTTTTTAAAGCGGTCGTAATGTTGCCGTTCAATCTTGGAAATTTACTGAAACAGAATCGTGGCGGCGCGATTGCCTTCCACTTCCGCCTCTGTTGCATACCGGGGATACATTTCTTCAGATTCATACTGCTCACCATTGATCGCTTCCTTAAGGTTCGACAAGGTATCCGGCTCCCCCATCAAAAGCCTGAGCTCTTCCATGGCATGGTATTTCTCATTTTCGGCAATCTCATCAAAAATTTTGGCGATATATCGATACCCTTCTTTTTCGGCCATTTCCGCGAAATACGAATACC
>JAOZSC010000371.1:821-3531 GCA_029939875.1 Desulfobacterales bacterium | reverse complement strand
TCGCGCATGACTGAACAAAACGACAATAACGCATTAAACGATGACGCCAGCGCCCCGAAGCTGTGGAGCTGGCCCACCTACCTGAGCATTGCCATTGCCATGGGTATTTTAGCCAGTGCGGCCGCCATGGTGGATTTCAGGCAAATCTGGCACCAGATTGCCGCCTGTGACAAACGCTTTGTCGCCCTGGGGGCCCTGGCGCATTATGCAACCTACCTGGTACGAGGCATGCGCTGGCGGCGCTGCCTGGCTCATCTGCCGGTATCGGCTGGAAACGGCAAATTCGCCCTGCTGGTGTTCTTTTACAATTTCGTGGATAACCTGGTGCCGGCCAAAATGGGAGATGTGTATGCCGCCCATCTGGCCCGCATCAATTTCAGGATCCGGCGCTCGGCCGCACTGGGCTCCATCGTGTTTTTGCGCATGATCGATGCCTGGATCATCCTTGTGCTGGCCTCGCTGGCCTCCTGGATGCTGTTTGCAGCCCGGCTGCCCCGTGCGGTCATCTGGAGCCTGGTCGCCGGCGGCATTATTGCCGTGGGGGCGACATCGATTATGCTGGTGTTTTTTCTGTTCAAAAAAAAACTTCCTGGTTGGCTGCCCCAAAAAGTTCAACAAATGGTTCATGCCTTTCAAAGCACCATGTGGCCCAGATCAGGACAATTGTTGCCGATTGGCATTTTAACGATCTTTATCTGGGCGCTGGAAACTCTGTGGATTTTCTTTCTGCTGCTGGCGTTTGACTTGCAGACAAGTCCTGTGGAAGCGGTTTTTCTGACCATGATACCGTTGCTGGCCTCGGCTTTTCCGATCACGCCTTCCGGTGCCGGGGTGGTGGAAATCACCCTGTACAGCTGCCTCAAGGTGGTGGGCGTGACATCGCCGGTGGCCGGTTCACTGACGGTGGTCAACCGCCTGGTGGACTATTGGCTGCACATCGTTTTGGGCATGCTGATCTGGGCGCTGCGGCGAGTGCTCGGACTTCGCACCTGGCGGGATGTTCCACTGAAAAATTTTCAAGACGCCGGTTCAACTTCAATCACCGCCGATGGGGATGTTATACATGGCAGTTAATTCGGTTATGCTGTTGCGGGTCAGTTCCGCTGTGGATAAAGACATTGACCACCCGCAATTTTTCGACCCCTCTTACCCGTTGAAATACCTTCAGGCCGGGCTGGAGAACTATCCGGACACCACCGTTTATTTTCTGGACTGCTGGATTCACCCCATGAAAGTCACCCGGATGCTGGAGCGCACAGAAAAATGGCAGCCGGACCTGGTGGTTGTTTCAGCGTCCAGTTTTGATATCGACGTCGCCAATAATTTTGTGGCCTCTGTGAAAAAACAGAAAAATCCCCCGCTGATCATCGGCATCGGCCAGGGACATTACCTGAACCGGGATACTGCCCGGGATTTTGCCGTGGGATACGATGCCATTTTGCTTGGAGAACCCGAGCAGGAGTTTTTCAGGCTTTTGGAGCAGCTGCAAAACGGCAGTGGGCCGGCAGAAGACTGGAAGACTCATTACCGCCGCTGCTATGAACAGGGCCAGCGGTTTATGGTTGAAGACCCGGACAGCCTGCCGTTTCCTTCCTACAGCCCCGAAGAGCTCCGGGCCTACAAATCCATTTATCCGGTCCGGCTGAGCAAACCGGTGGTGTGGGGATTTCTGATTGCCACCCGCGGCTGTCCCCACGGCTGCCTGTTTTGCAGCGAGGTGATGCGCGTCAGCATCGGCAAGAAAATCCGCAGCCGCTCGGCCGCCAACGTGGCCGATGAAATGCAGCATCTGGCGCAGATGGGGGTCAACATCTGTTCGTTTCAGGATGACAGTTTTTCCACCAACCGGCATTTCGTTTTGGATCTTTGCCGGGAGCTGATTGCCCGCCATTCATCCATGGCCTGGATGGCCCGGGTACGCATCGATGAGTTGGACAACGAAATCCTGTCACAGATGAAAAAAGCCGGCTGCATCATGCTGGGCATCGGGGTGGAATCCGGCAACCAGCGAATCATCGAGGGCATGCACAAGCAATACCATCCAAAACCCTGGCAACAACAGTGCCGGCGAGTCTTCGGCTGGACACGCCGGCTCGGCATCGGCACCAATGCCTACTACGTCATCGGCAACCCGACAGAAACCCGGGAAGAAATCGAGCAGACCATCCAATTTGCTCAACAACTCAACTCCGACAGTATCCAGGTGCATTTTTACACCCCCTATCCGGGTTCGGCCGCCTGGGAGCTGTACAAGGACCGACTTGCCGGTTATGACTCGACCCAGTTGTTTCACTATGCCACCCCCATGTTCAGCCTGGCGGAGGTGTCGGTGCCGGAGCTGGTCAAACTGCGTTCAAAGTTTTATCGGCGCTATCTTTTCCGCCCCGGATTTGCCATCGACCATCTGAGAAAACATGCCGGCTTTTACTGGCACAACCCGGATATTTTTTGGAGCCTGCTGGGTATCCGGAAAATACTCTGACCTCAATTAATGAGGTTATAATCATTGAGACATGGCCGGTGCAGTTTCAACACCAGATTCACCACTGAGACACCGAGAACACAGAGGGACTGTTGTTTTGTTGGATCGGGAGACGACGATCCAACAAAAGCTTGAAGCCCTGCGGGCAGGTAATTTTATGAATTCGACTTTTTGCCGCGAAGCTCCTGAGTTCTTTTCATCGGGAGTCGTCTCCCTCCCGGTTAAAAA
>JAOZSC010000371.1:0-811 GCA_029939875.1 Desulfobacterales bacterium | reverse complement strand
ATTTTATGGCACTTATCGGCTCTGTCCCGAGAAGATGTGTAAATCTGCCTCCCGCAAGCCTGCAAACGCTTATCGGCTGCATGGTCGGCAACACGGTTCAAACAGGTCCGGCCACTGAGAAGTTCTACCGAAAGTTCGGGCAATGGCTGGGCGCATCCCATGTGATGGGAACAGCTTCGGGCCGTTCGGCCTTTCAACTGGCACTGGAATCTTTAGACCTGCCGCCGGGTGCTGAAATCATTTTTCCGGTGTTCACCTTTCCCGTCATTCCCATGGTAGCAAAAATGCTCGGTTATCAACCGGTATTTTGTGATGTGGACCCGCTGACCTATAATTCGGGTCCCGAACACGTGGCGCCGAAAATCACCGCACGCACCGGCGCGGTGCTGGCCACCCATCTTTTCGGCCAGCCCTGTCCCATCCGGCAGCTGGCTGACCTGGCCCGGGAAAAAGGTATCCGCCTGCTGGAAGACTGTGCCCATGCCTGCGGCGTCAGAATCGACGGTCGCCAGGTCGGCACCTTCGGGGACATCGGTATTTTCAGTTTTGCCGAGGGGAAAAACATGCCGTGTTTTGGCGGCGGTGCCATTGCGACCGCTGATGACGCCATCGCGCGCCGGGCCGCTGAATTATTGTCCCGGGCACCGGTTTCCGAGAAAAAAGCGACCATCCAGAAGGCCTTTTCAATCTGGTTAAAATGGCTGCTGACCCGCCCGTTTGTTTTCGGCATTACGGCCTACCCGGCACTGCGCCTCAAACTCTGGCTGAAACAGCCGCTGATGGATTCCACCGTGGGCGATGAGCTGCTCGT
>JAOZSC010000370.1 GCA_029939875.1 Desulfobacterales bacterium | reverse complement strand
TGTTGAATACGAGTGGTTATACGTAGTTATTAACGTGGAGCAAGGAATTCCGTATCTGATAGAAGGCCGGATTATTGATGAAAAAAAATTATCCGGTAGATAAGAAGCACACAACCAGTCACTTGAGCAGGACCGGGAAAAGCAGTGTATTTTTTAATGTTTTTAACCTATTGGAAGTCAGTAATGTCCGGTTAGACATAATGATTGACAGCAACGTGGCGCGCGAAAGTGCAGCCAGTAACCCGCAGAAAAATGATCATGGGCTCCGACGAGCAATTGAGGGCCCATTCTCACCCATGATCATTTTCTGCTGGATGCCTGAGTAGCGCCAACAAAAAAAGACCTGCCTTCCTTGTAAACGTGGGTTATATTGAGGCAACATCAACGCTCTCAATACAGAGCCATAACCAAGGAGGCAGGTCATGAACAGTGTAAAATTTATCGGTATGGATGTCCACAAAAAATCAATCTCCATTGCAATTGCCGATGCTGGCCGTGATGGCGATGTCAGGTACTATGGTAAGATTCCCAACAATTTTACCGCGCTGGATAAGTTTTGCCGAAAGATGGTGTCAACCGGCAGCGAGCTGCATTTCGTCTACGAAGCCGGTCCCTGCGGTTACGGTATCTACCGGTACTTGAACCGCAAGGGATTCGACTGCAAAGTCGTCGCGCCTTCGATGATCCCGCGAAAAAGCGGCGACCGTATCAAGACAGACCATCGTGACGCCGTCATGCTGGCACGGCTGCATCGTGCCGGTGAACTCACGGCTGTTTATGTGCCCGATGAGCAGGATGAAGCCATGCGGGATTTGACCCGCGCCCGGGAAGATGCCGTCATCAGCACCCGAGAAGCCAAACAGAGGCTGAAAGCCTTTCTGCTCAGAAACGGCGTCGTCTACAACGGTAAATCCAAATGGACCAAACCTTATTTCAACTGGCTGTCCGATTTGGCCATGCCCCATCGCGCCCAGCAGATCGCGCTGCAGGAATACATCGATGCCGTGCACGAAAACTGCAGCCGCGTCGAGCGGTTGACCGATCAGATCCGGCAAATGGTGCCGGATTGGCGTCTGGCGCCGGTCGTCTCAGCCCTGCAGTCTGCCCGAGGCGTCTCGCTGATCGTGTCAACAACGCTGCTGTCAGAGATAGGAGATCTGAGCCGTTTTGATAAGCCGGCCAAGCTGATGGCCTACCTCGGCCTGGTGCCTTCTGAGCACTCCAGCGGTGACAGCGTAAAAAGGGGCGGTATCACCAAAACCGGTAACCGGCACGCCCGCAAGGCACTGATTGAGGCCGCATGGGCCTATCGCATGAAACCCCGTGTCAGCCGTCTATTGCTTAAGCGGCAGGAGCACGTGCCTGAACGGATCTGCCGGATTTCCTGGAAAGCCCAGCTTCGGCTGTGCGCCCGCTTCAGACGACTGGCGGCCAAAGGCAAACCCAGACAAGTGGTAAACACTGCCATTGCCCGTGAACTGAGCGCCTTTCTGTGGGCCATGGCCAAACAGGTCCAACCGGTGGCTTAACATTGCAACAACAAGGAAAAAATCTGATCTTAATGGGGGCCAGCCCCCAAACCCCCGGGATTTATCGCATTAAAGACCAAAGCATAAAGTTTTCCCGAAGAAGGGGCCGCACAGTCGCTACGGCCCCCATGCTTCGGTCGCCTGCCCGGCGCTCGGGTTGCTTCCCAGCATTGCCCTATCCTCCGGGCAGGCACGGTCAGTGTATCAGAACAAGAGTGCATGGCAACATTTTCCATGGGCGCGAAAACAACTGGCTAACCGTTACTGACTTTGGAGGCAGCCATAGAAAAACAGTAAAATAGGATACGTTCCAGGCCATTGCAGGGGGCGCGATCACGAATGGAGAACCCTCGAAGGTACTATGGGATAAGGCAACGTCCTTAACTCCCGACGTTAGACAGAGGCAGCTCCGCGATGTAAACAAGTCATGCGGTAGCCAACCCGCGAATATCAGAGTGATCAATCGTCGTTTAAGGATCCCGCCCCTTCCAATAGCCTGGAACAATATCTGATCGATTACTCCTTTCGAATGATTTCAGAAAAGGAAGACAGAACAGCTTTTTTATTCTTGACACTGTCAATCATATCAGGTCCTTGCATGTAGCCGTTGATGTTCTTGTTCTTTGGAAATTTGAGAATCAGTCGTCTCATTGCCCATGCGGAGCTCATTTTGGATTTGAATCCGCAGCTCTCTGACTCTTTTTATGGTAACCGGCTCGCCATAGTTATTGTGACAGTGGATGGCGAGTAGTAGATAGGTAATGAGGCCAGCGAAAATTTGAACCATCAGGCCGTACTGACTCCTTGCAATCAGATGGTAGACGCGCAGATGGCGTTTCCACCAGGCAAAGAAGTTTTCGATGTTCCATCTGAGCTTATAGACCTCAGCTATCTGCTCGGATGTCAGGTCTCGGCGATTCGTTGCTATCCAGTAATCGACGCCGTTTACATGGTATCCGACCAGCCGTACCGGTTTCTGTGACTGTTTTTTATTTGCCTCGGTCCCCAGCAGGACTTCGGCATCGAAAAAAACGATACTGTCGGGTTTGATTTCATTTTCATGAATGACCGTTTTGGTGGTGCTGGCTCTGATGCGAATAACGAAATACTTGCCGTTGGCCTGCAGATCATCAAACAGGGCATGCTCTTGGTATCCACGATCGCCTACCGCTGTTTGGCCGGCAGAAGTAACGGGACCGACGAAGGGTCTTTCCGCGCCATTGCCATTTGTGAAGAAAATCTTCGACGGGATTCCGTGATTAAGGTCAAAACCCAGGTGGATTTTAGCTTTTTTCGATCCCTTGCGGTAATCAGCCCAGTACATGGAAAGCGTTGCATCGATCATTGACCCATCAAGGGCAACCAGATCGCCGAGTTCAGGGTGCCTGTCGGGTAAGATGCCGGCTGCCTTCTGGCTGAGTTTTTCAAATACGATTTTAAACTGTTCAAGCCCCCTGGTATTGATGGCCTCGGAGAAGCTGCTTTTTTTGATGCCGTCTTGCGGGGCAATGTTTTCACGGGCAAAGTCATCCTGCTCAAGAACCTGTAGCATATGACGAGCTGATACATGCTCTTCGAGATGATAGAAAATCAGCATTTTGAGTTGATCTTCGAAGTTCATTTTAAGCGGTCTGTCTCCACGGGACTCAAGCGCAGGAGTTTCGGGGATAACATCTCCAACTGGTTGTAAAAATTTAAAAAACGAATTTGGGCAAACTTTCCTTTGACATGGCTCGAATGATCGCGGCATAAGCATATCCCCTTGTTATAGTTAGTAATATAACAAGTTTCCGCGAAAATTATTTTTTTATTTGTCAAGAGAAAAGTTCACTTTTTTCATTTTTCTTGCATGCCCAGCATGCAAGAAGCTAACCGGACATCACTGATTTCTTATAGCTGTCCGTGGTCCGTTGTCAGCTGTCTGTGTCTGTCCGTGTGGGTCTGTGGCCAATTTTGCTTTTGACTTTTTGGCTGATTAGACTTGACATCTGCTCAGAATTTAA
>JAOZSC010000369.1 GCA_029939875.1 Desulfobacterales bacterium | reverse complement strand
GGAAATTGAAAAAAATCGAAGTAATCACCGCCGGTTTCATCGCAATAAATACTTTTGCCGGCAATATCCAGATTTTTGATTTGAAGGGGCTTTTGCGGCAGCAGGTTCTGCTGAACCTGCATGGCCAGGTCCATGGCTTCCTTGAGCCGGATCCGCTCTTTGAGTTGCAACACCATCGTATTGAAGCTTTGGATCAGCTCGCTGACTTCATCTTTTGTTTTTGGAAGCGCCTGGGTGACGAAATCGCCGCGTGCGACCTTGTGGGCGGTATCGGAAAGGGCTTTGATCGAAGAAACCGTGCGGCCCATGACCAGCTTGATCAACAGCAGGATAATGACAATGAAGACCGTGCCGGTGATAAAATAGTACAGGCGAAAACGCAGAATCGAAGACAGGATCTGCTTTCCCGGGGCAATCATAATAAGGGTCCAGGGCGCTTCTTTCAGTCGATAAAACCCACTGACCTCGGGAGCAAAAAAGTCACCGCCCAGCACGGTTCCAAACGCCTTTTCTTTCATGGCCGCCAGGGTTTTGAGCTCTAAAGAATGGTTGCCGTCTCCCAGGCGGCGGCGTCCATTGGGAGCGGCGCTGGAAAGGATATTTCCGGCATCGTCCACCAGGTAGGCCTGATCGCTTTGCCACCAGCCCGAGGCCAGGATGGTGTCGATAAGATAATCAAAGCGCAGCACCACTTCCAGCTTGCCGACGGTTTTACCGGTTTCGGATTTAAGATCGGAAACCAGCACAACGGTTTTATTGGCCACCAGTGAATCATAGCGCGGCAACCCAACTTCCAGTGAGCCTCCCTTGCGCAACGGGATCAAACCTCTTTTGGCGACCTCCAGCGGTCTTCGCGCATCGGTCCAGGTCAGATCGACCCGGGTGACCCCCTTTAATCCTTTTAACTGTTCGATCACCAGCTGGTGAACATAGCCGGCGTACGGATTGTCACCGGTGGTATGAAACATCCTCAGCCATTCCTTGGCGCGGCCAAGGCGCATATCCACGTTGTGGGCTGCCCGCTGCAGTTTAAGCGTCGCGGCCTCGCCCCATTCCTTGATTAAAATGTTACGCGCATAGATAAAACCCGCAATACCCATTCCGGCCAGTAAGAGTGCTACGGGCAGTAACATATACAGCGCCAGGCGCTGCTGCAGGCCTTTGAGTTTTATCATCATCGATATTCCTTTAAAAGAGGCTGCTGGCGGCTTCCCGCTGCGTATGGGCAAATCTCACTTTACCTCGATCGGTTGAGGCAATATCGCTGTCATATCCTCGATCGACACGGTGTTCGAATAAGTGCGAGAATTTTTGTCCCCGGTCTCCAGCTGGACTTTCAGGCCGAATTGATCTCCCCGGGCAGTGATTTTCCGGACCACCCGCTTGGGGATAAAAACGTAGCTCATATGCGTGGGGATTTTCACAAAAAAATAGGCGACACTTTTTTTATTTTTGTAAACATCAATGGCGGCCCGAGCCTCGGTCGGATGGTTGAAAACCAGGTAGCCCAAGTTGTCGGGAAGGTCCCATTTCCAGATGACATTGCCAAATGCGTCCGGATAAAATTTGAACGATTGGGCAGAAATAATCGGCAGCTCAGCGATTGAACTGACGTTGCAGCTGCCTTGCGCTGTCTTTCCGTCAATGGTGGTCACTTTCAAGCGATAGGTCCCCGGAACCAGGGGCTCGGAAAAATTGGCCCTGAACCAGCTGTCGAACTGCCAGTCACTGCTGTAGTGCCACTGACTTTGAATCGCATCGTACAGACCAAAAATTTCCTCGTCAGAGTCAAACCGGTATTTTTTCAGCTTGACCTGTTTTCCCCCCGGCGCATACAATTTTATGTTTGCCACGCTGCCGCCATCGGTCAGGATATGGCCCTTTTCGTCGATCAGGCCAAAGGCCAGGCGGTTTATATTACGACCGTTTTCGTACCTTCTGTTTTGAACATACATCCAGGAAACGTCGGCCGCGAATACATCGCCTATGAGTAGAAAAACGGCAACGACGATAATTTTTTTCATGATCCTTTTTCCTTGTCGTGCTTTTTGGGTGCCGGCGGCAATTTCCAGCCTTTCACCAGTTCATAGATTGCCGGCACAACCACCAGCGTGAGGATAGTGGCGCTGACCATGCCGCCGATCATGGGCGTTGCGATCCGCTTCATGATCTGGGATCCGGTGCCGTGGCTCCACATGATGGGCATCAGCCCGGCCATAATGGCGACCACCGTCATCATTTTAGGGCGCACCCTCAGCACGGCGCCTTCCTCGATGGCTTCTTCGAGATGCTGTCGATTGAATTTGTCTCCATATTTGGCTTTAAATTTTTTATAGGAAATATCCAGATAGATCAGCATAACCACCCCGGTTTCAGCCGCAACGCCGGCCAGGGCAATGAAGCCGACGGCCACGGCGACACTCATATTGTAGCCCAGAAGATACATCAACCAGAGTCCACCGGTCAGAGAAAAAGGGACACTGAGCATAATAATCAGGCTCTCGGTGACGTTCTTGAAGTTGAAGTAAAGCAACAGAAAAATAATGACCAGCGTCAGGGGCACGACGATCATCAGGCGTTGCTGGGCGCGCTGCATATACTCGTACTGGCCGCTCCAGACCAGGCTGTAGCCAGCAGGCAGCTTGATCTTATCGGCCACCACCTGCTGCGCTTTTTTGACATAGGTGCCCACATCGATACCGGTCAAATCCACGTAAATCCAGGCATTGTTGCGAGCGTTTTCGCTCTTGATGGCCGGCGGGCCCTTGACAATACGAATGTCGGCCAGCTGGGTGATGGGCACCTGGGCCCCCGATGGGGTCGGGACCAGGATGCGGCGCAGTTTTTCCGGTGTGTCCCGCAGCTCCGAACCGTAGCGCAGGTTGACCGGGTAGCGCTCCAGGCCTTCCACCGTACGGGTGACATTCATGCCACCCACCGCCGACATGATGATGTCCTGGACATCGCCCACCGTCAGACCATAGCGAGCCGCCTCCAGGCGTCTGATGCGGTAATCAAAATAATTGCCACCGGTGACCCGTTCCGAATACACACTGAGAGTTCCCGGAACTTCCCTGAGGACGGCCTCGACTTTTTCTCCCAGATCGCTCAATACCTGCAGGTCTGCGCCCATGAGTTTAATCCCTACCGGGGTCTTGATGCCGGTGGAAAGCATATCCACCCGGGTCTTGATGGGCATGGTCCAGGCGTTGGTCAGACCGGGAAACTGGATGGCCTTGTTAAGTTCGGCCACCAGTTTTTCCATGGTCAAGCCCGGCCGCCATTCGGATTCAGGCTTGAGCATGATCACGGTCTCTATCATGGACAGCGGCGCCGGGTCAGTGGCTGTTTCCGCTCGGCCGATTTTACCGAAAACGTGGTGAACCTCGGGAAACGAGGCAATGATGCGATCGGTCTGCTGCAACAATTCCTTTGCTTTGGTCACGGAAATTCCCGGCAGCGTGGTGGGCATGTACAGCAGATCACCTTCATTGAGCGGCGGCATGAATTCCGAACCGATTCCTTTCCAGGGAATATAGG
>JAOZSC010000368.1 GCA_029939875.1 Desulfobacterales bacterium | reverse complement strand
GCAAGCTCATCGGCGGAGTAGTCCAGTTTTTGGCCATAAATCTCGTCATTGCTCTCACCGAAACGCGGTGGGAAGGCCATCTGTCGCTTGGAGGCTTCCAGAAAAGGCGTCATGTTCGGCGGTGGCGCCAGGGTAATCCGGGTTCCGGAAACCGGGTCCTGGGCGTACAAAAGCCGTTTTTCAACCAGCGGATCGGCAATCACTTCCGGCACCGTCTGGATCTTGCTGATGGGTACCGTAATGGACGTGAACAGTTCAATCAAGGCTTCAGAAGTATAATTGCGGGTAATTTCATTGATGGTCGCGTTAAGGTTGTTGACGTCTGCGATACGGCCGGAATTTTTCTCATATTCCGACCGGTCCAGCGAAACAAACATCTCCTGGGACACCATGGTCTTCCATTGCCGGTCGTTTCCCACCGCCAGGTATACGTACCCGTTGCTGGTCTGATACACAGAAACCGGGCAGAAAAATTCATGGGTGTTGCCACGCCGGGAAATGGTTTTGCCGAAACTGGCCGTCAGGGTGATAGGAACTGTCAACCAGGATACCGAGGATTCAAACATCGCCAGGTCAATGCAGCTGCCCTGCCCGGTAAGCTGCCGTTTGTAAAGGGCCTTCATCAGCATGCCGTAAGCATGCTCACTGGTGCCCATGTCGGGCAACGGGATCCCCAGAACCTGCGGATCTCCATCGGCTTCCCCGGTCAGTTCCATCAATCCCGAGCGGGCTTGCAAAATCGGGTCATAGGCGCCTTCATTGCTGTCGGGTCCGAAACCGGTGACGCCCAGCCAGATGATATCCGGTTTGATCGCCTTGAGTGCATCGTAGCTGATGCCCAATTTTTTGTAATTACGCGGCAGCTGGTTGGTTGCAAAAATATCCACCTTCAGCTCCGCGATGAGTTGATAAAAAATTTTCTGCCCTTCTTCTTCCGCCAGGTTCAGGGTCAAGGCCTTTTTACCGGCATTGATGCACAGATAATAGGCGTTCATGCGTTCTTCAGACAGCACGTTGTCGCCGATCATCCGGTTGGGATCACCGTAAACCGGGTGTTCCAGCCGGATGACGTTCATCCCGTCCTGGGCTAATCGGAATGTCAAATAGGGCAAAACAGTCGCCTGCTCGAGGGACAATACGGTCAGATCTTTGAATAATTCCATCAAATTTCTCCATTCGCCATTTAAATTGGAACCAGTCGGGTTCTGCCGGTGCACCGGCATTAATACGACTGCCGGACCGAACATCCCAGAGAAAAAGATCGAAATGCACGCACCGGTCCATCACCTGCCCACGCACATACCGCAGGCCGGTATATGCATTATTGTATACGGTATACACAGAACAGATGTCAAGAATTGTTTTGGTGCTTCTGCTATTTTGAATACCCGCAGGGGGAAGATTTTTTATGGAGGAAAACCTGAACGCTCAATTGCGGTATTAAATGCGCCCTTTCGGCCATCTGCAGGGCGCATTTTTTGTGCTTACATTTGATAAAGAAAGACTTTACCTTCTTGTTTCCTATCGACCTTTAAACCGAGGTTTTCGCTTTTCCAAAAATGCCAGCCGTCCCTCTTTGAGGTCCTCACTGAGAAAAGCCGCCCGGGTAATGGCTTCAGCCTGGGACAGGTTTTGCGGATCAAGAGCGACGGACTCGAGCAGCAGATTCAACACCCGTTTGGTGCCTTTAAGCGCCAGGGGGGCATTGGCGGCAATGTCATCGGCCATGCGGTGAACAAATCCTTCCAGCTCATCCGGAGCAACCAGGTAATCCACCAGGCCAAGCTCCTTCAAGCGTTGTCCCTGGTAGGTACGGGCTGTAAAAAATATTTCCCGGGTGTTTCGCAAACCGATGACCTGGATGAAGCGTTGCAATCCGCTCCAGGGATACACCAGCCCGAGTTTGGCCGGCGGCATGCCCATGCGGATATCATCAGCCCCGATGCGAATATCGCAGCAAACCGACAGCTCACAGCCGGCCCCAAAGGCCATGCCGTTGAGCATGGCAATCACCGGAAACGGGTAATTGACAACGGCCTTGAAAAGCGCCTCCACCGGGTTGAGGGTTTTTAACTTCTCATGCACATCCTTGTCATGCCGGGTTGGCAAAGAGCCGATATCATACCCCGAGCAGAAAGCCTGGTAACCGGAGCCCCGGATAATGACAGCACGCACGGCGTCTTCTGCCGCTAAGTCGTCAAGGGCCTGCAGCAATTTGTCAACCAGCTGGGGGGACAGGGAATTTTTCTTTTGCGGGCGGTTCAACGTCAGCGTACAAACATTTCGGTGGGTCTCTGTCAGCAGAATTTGATTTTCCACGGGCGCTCCTGATATTTTTCCGTGCATTGAGATTATTTTCAACCTTAAGGCGAACTTGCATACAATAATGCAGCGACAGACTCTATTCAATGCAAACGGAAAAATTTTTGTCAAACATGCGGGTTAATGTTTGACAGCGGTGTTTTGTGTACAGTATACCGTATTCATCCATGACCGTTGACGCCAGTACGTCAAAGTAACCATTTAGCATATCAAGGATGGTGAGAAATGACAGCACCCAAAACCCATCAAAACGAACTGAAGCGACTGGAAGAACTGGAAAATCGGGCTGACATGGGAGGGGGCCCCAAGGCCATGGAGCGCCATCGCGGCCGGGGCAAGCTGACCGCACGCGAGCGGCTCGCCCTGCTGTTTGATCCGGGCAGCTTTGTCGAAGTGCACAAACTGGCCCAGAGCCAGTCCATCGATTTCGGCATGCAGGAAAAAAGAGTCCCCGGCGATGGCGTGGTCACCGGGTATGGCACCATCGACGGCCGGCTGGTATTCGCCTATGCCCAGGATGTGACCGTTCTGGGTGGTTCGGTGGGAACGATTCATGGACAGAAAATCTGTCGGATCATGGATGAAGCCCTGAAAGTCAAGGCCCCCCTGGTGGCCCTGAACGACTCCGGCGGGGGACGGCTGCACGAAGGTTTTTTTGCGTCCAAGGGTGTGGCCGGCATGTTTTACCGCAACACGGCAGCTTCCGGGGTCATCCCCCAGATTACCGGCATGATGGGATCGAGTGCCGGAGTTGCGGTCTATTCCCCGGCACTGACCGATTTTATTGTCATGGTCAAAGGCCAGAGTCACATGGTCATCACCGGCCCGCACATCATCAAGGCCGTAACCGGTGAAGATATCAACCTGGAAGAGCTGGGGGGTGCCAAGGTCCACAGCGAAGTCACCGGCCAGGCGCATTTTGTGGCTGAAAATGACCAGGAATGCATCGAGGTCATCAAAAAGATTCTCAGCTACCTGCCTTCCAATAAGGATGAACAGCCTCCGGTCGTCAAAAGCCGTGATGATCCCGAACGCGTCGACGACAGCCTGGAGCAAATTGTACCGGCAGATTTTAAAAAGTCTTACGATATGCGCCAGGTAATTACGAGAGTCTTCGACCTGGACAGTTTTCTGGAAATCCTTCCCCGCTTTGCTCCCAATATTGTCATCGGCTTTGCCCGCATGGATGGCGCCACCGTCGGCATTGTGGCCAACCAGCC
>JAOZSC010000367.1 GCA_029939875.1 Desulfobacterales bacterium | reverse complement strand
CTGGAGAAAAAACTGCATGCCAAGACCCTGGCCCTGATCGACGACAAACAGACCTATACCGCCGGTCTGACGGCCAATATCACCAAGTTTGCCAAGGAAAGCGGCAAGGTTAAAATTGTGGCCCATGAGCACATTACTGCCGGCGACAGCGACTTCACCGCGGTTCTGACCAAACTCAAGCGTGTCAACCCCGACGCCATTTACATGAGTGTGTACCAGCCCGAGGGTTCCAAGATGATCCAGCAGGCCCGCAAACTCGGCCTCACGTCGGCTTTCATCAGCGAGGACGCCGTCTACCATCCCAAGTTTCTGGAGGTGGCCGGACCGGCCGCCGAAGGCGTGTACCTGACATTTGCCCAGGCGCCGGACACGCCCGCCAGGCGCCAGTTTGAAAAAACCTACAAGGCCATGTGGAAAGCGAAAAACATCGGCTCCTATGCCTATTACGCCTATGATGCCGGTATGATGGTCCTGGCAGCCATCGACAAGGCCGGCACCGCCCAGGCTGATGCCCTGCAAAAAACCATCCGCGCCAACACCTGGGCGGGGGTCAGCGGCGACATCAAGTTCGACGCCAAGGGAGACCGCAAGCTGGCTCACATTGTCTGGGTGGTCAAGGATAACAAGTTCGTACCTTACTGGAATCCGCTGACCGGAAAAGATCTGTAAAAAATAAACGGACCGGGCGCTTGGCGCCAGGTCCGTTTATTTCATTTTAAGACTATAGCAAGGATTAATCGCCTTATGGAGATGTCCGCATTTTTGTTGCAGCAGTTGGTCAATGCCGTCTTTCTGGGAAGCATCTATGCCCTGATCGCACTGGGCTACACCATGGTCTATGGCATCATCGAACTGATCAACTTTGCCCACGGGGAGCTGTTCACTGCCGGGGCCTTCATCGGGGTCATCGTTTTGACCGCTTTGCAACAGGCCGGATGGGTGGACGCCCATTTTTTCATCTCCCTGGTAATCGTTTTTTCCCTGGCAATGGGTTACGTGGCCGTGCTGGGTGTGGCCCTGGAGCACGTCGCCTATAAACCACTGCGACGATCCTCCCGGTTGGCGGGCATTCTCAGCGCCCTGGGCATGTCCATATTTTTGTCCAACGGCATGATGCTCAGCCAGGGGGTTTCCGACCGGGCCTACCCCCAGGTGTTCGGCCTCGATGCAATCGAAATTTTCGGGGCCCGCATCACCAACGGCCAGATATTCATTATCATCCTGGCGGTGGCGCTCATGATTGGGCTGCAGCTGTTTGTGCACAAGACACGGCTGGGAAAAGCCATGCGGGCGACGGCCCAAAATCAGACCATGGCCCGCATGCTGGGCATCAATATCGACCAGACCATCCGCATTACCTTTATGATCGGCCCGGCGCTGGGGGCCGCCGCCGGTGTCATGGTGGGCCTTTACTACGGGGCGGTGCGCTTCGACATGGGCTTTATTTTCATGATCAAGGCCTTTGCCGCCGCAATTTTAGGAGGTATCGGTTCCATTCCGGGCGCCATGATCGGCGGGTTGATCATCGGGGGAATTGAAGTGTTCTGGGCGGCTTTTCTTCCCAGCGCCTGGAAGGATGTGACCACATTTACCGTGCTGATCCTGGTCCTGTATTTAAAACCCAGTGGCCTGCTGGGTGACAGTTCGTCGGAGGTGCGTGTCTGATGGTACGGCAGGAACTCAAAAAACTGGTGGTCTACTGCTTTTTTCTGGCCATTTTGATCATTCCCATGCTCGGTTTTAAAACCACCAGCTTTCAAGCCGGCAGGGCCTTTAAAACCATGGGTGTCTTTGTGGCCATTCTGACGCTCAATTTTATATTGACCCTCATCCGCGGCCGCCGCCAGGAGACAGGGGCGGCCAAAACGCCCTGGACCGAACTGGCCACCGAGCGGATCAACCGCGTCCCCAAGCTGTATACCATCGGCGGCCTGCTGGCCCTGGCGGCCGTCTTTCCCCTGTTTGCCGACAACTACATGCTGGATGTCGGCATCACCTGCCTGATCTACGTCTGCCTGGGGCTGGGATTAAACATTGTCGTGGGCCTGTGCGGGCTGCTGGACCTGGGCTACATTGCCTTTTACGCGGTGGGGGCCTATACCTACTCCCTGCTCAACCTCAAGTTCGGCCTGTCTTTCTGGGCGGCGGTGCCCATCGGCGTTGTGCTGGGTATGACGGTCGGCTGCATCATCGGCTACCCGACGTTGAAGATGCGCGGTGATTATTTGGCCATTGTCACCATGGGCTTCGGTGAAATTATCCGCCTGGTGCTCAACAACTGGGACTCGTTGACGGCCGGACCCAACGGACTTTTCGGTATGAAGCGGCCGGACCTGCTCTATCCGAATTTTGCCCACGACAGTTTCACCTGGGGGGTGTATTATCTCAAATCCCTGCCCTCCCTGTATTATTTAATCCTTGCCATTGCCATCTTAACGATCATCGGGGTTCACCGGCTGGACCATTCCCGGGTGGGGCGTGCCTGGATCGCCATCCGCGAAGACGAGGTGGCCGCCGAACTGTCCGGGGTGCCCACCACCTGGATCAAGCTGCTGGCCTACGCGCTGGGCGCGGGTTTCGCCTCGGTGGCCGGCGCTTTTTTCGCGGCCAAATTAAGCTACACCAACCCGAATTTTTTCCTGTTCATGGAATCGTGCATCGTACTTTGCATCGTCGTCCTGGGCGGCGTGGGCAGCATTCCCGGCATCATTGTGGCCGCCTTTATTATGATCGGGGTACCTGAGCTCTTCCGGGACCTGGCAGAATATCGCATGCTGGCCTTTGGCGGCATTATGACCACCATGATGGTGCTCAAGCCCGAAGGGCTGATCCCGGCCTCCCGGCGCCGGCGTGAACTGCATGCAACCAACGAAACAACCCCCACGGATTGATCACATGACAGAGTCCCGGCCAATTTTACAGCTTTCCGAGGTGCACACCTATTATGGCAACATCCACGCGTTGAAAGGTATTTCCTGCGCCATTCCGAAGGGAGAGATTGCCTGTCTGATCGGCGCCAACGGTGCCGGTAAGTCAACCACCTTGATGACCATTTTTGGCGTGCAGCGGGCCGCCCGGGGACAAATCCACTTCAAGCAAGAACCCATTCATCACCTGCGCCCTGAGCAGGTGGCTGCCCTGGGAGTTTCCCAAACCCCTGAAGGACGACAGATCTTTCCCAAGATGAGCACGCTGGAAAACCTTGAAATGGGAGCCTTTCTGCGCAAGGACAAGGCCCAGGTGGCTGCCGACATGGACTGGGTGTTCACGCTTTTTCCGGTGTTAAAAAACCGCATGCAGCAACCAGGCGGCACCTTGAGCGGCGGTGAGCAGCAGATGCTGGCCATCGGCCGGGCGCTGATGTCACGGCCCGAATTGCTGCTGCTGGATGAGCCTTCCCTGGGTCTGGCCCCCAAACTGGTGGAAAAAATCTTTGAAACCATCCTTGAAATCAACAAAAGCGGGGTGACCATTTTCCTGGTCGAGCAAAACGCCCACATGGCCCTGACCATATCCAATACCGGCTATGTCATGGAAACCGGCCG
>JAOZSC010000366.1 GCA_029939875.1 Desulfobacterales bacterium | reverse complement strand
GCCATTCGCATCGCCGCTGTCACGTTGTCTGTATTGATTATAACTGCCACTTTTCAATTTGCCGCCGATCTTCCCTCCCAACAAACCCTTCGCCAATGGGTTGCTGAGATGAAAGCCGCTTCCCGGGGGCCTTTTGTCCGCATTCGCTGGTTTTGCAACGACGGCAGTGTCCTGGCCCCAAAACCGTATGCGTGCAGGGATCATGGCGGCGGTGTGCAGCACGGCGAATGGACCGATCGGATCAAACGGCTTCGCGCCGGCGGATATTATATCGCCAATGTCCTGGCCTCCCTGGAGCCGGATCAGATAACCAACGCGCCGGGGTATTCCGACCTGTACAATCAGGTTATAATTGAAAAATTTTTAATCACCGCCGATGATGGCTGGATCTTTCGCAAGGCACGCTATTACCGCGGGGCGGTTCAGGCCGAAAATGAAAGCGCCATGGCCCGGGAACTGTTACGGGGCCTTGGCGGCAGCGATACCTGGAGCTCCCGCGGCTACCTGCCCTTCAGGATGGGGGCAAGTTTTCTGGAACATGGAGTTGAAACCGCCAGCGTGGCCAAAGTTCGCCAGCATTCGCTGGCCCTTTCGGAAAAAGACAGTCAATTTTTACCGCTGCGAGCCAAGATTCACAACCAGCCGGACGCCGAAGATGCCCAACGGGTTCGCGATTATGCGGCCGGCATCCGGGATACGAAGCTGACTGCGGAATACGAACGCCTGGCCGATGAAATCGACCGGGTTTTCGCATCCAATTCAATAAACGCGCAGTTGAAGCAATTTCAACATGACATTGCCGGCAGCAATCCCAAACTGGCCCGGAAAATGAAGGTGGCCGCCCGGACGCTGAAAACCGTCGATGATCCCGCCACCCGGTTTGCAAGCATATGCGATACCATGGCGAAGATTCGCAGACAGTTTTTACATATCAAAGGATCTAAATTTCGTCTGGATGCAGTGGATACCAGCCGGGCGCTTGAAATCGAGCAGTACACAACGGGCAGGGCCCTGATAAGTCGACTTTCTGAGGCTTCCCGGCGCGAACGCCTGCAATGGCTTCAGGACAGCTCTTTTGCCATTTATGGCGCCGGTCTGATATCGGCCGTTCAGCTGCAGGATTTGCAGGACACCTTTGCCGGAATCAGCTCCCGAACCATTTCGCTTCAAAGCTACAAGGCGGCGCTGGATTATCTGGCCCGGGTGCCCGGCTGGTGCACCCAATGGCTGCGTTTCCACCTTCATGAAAGTATGCGCAAACTGGCTGAAATTGACCCCCTGGCCGGGCGGTTCATTCAAGATACCCTGCGGGGAAGTCCCCTGTTTTTTTACACCAACGTGTTGGACAGCCTGTTGCGCGACGCCAATCGGCTGGCCGGCTTACGGCATGAACTTTTCGGTCGTGAGGTCGGTGGCGGATTGCGAAGCCTCAATCCCGGTATTGCCCGCGGCACACTGCGGCTGCACACCGTTGGTGCCCACAGCGACTTTGACCCTCAGGGGATCTACCTGCTGCCGGAAACAGTGGCCGAATTGCCGCCCGTGGCGGGCATTCTGACCGCTGGCGAGGGCAACCCGCTATCCCATGTGCAGTTGCTGGCCCGCAACCTGGGGATTCCCAATGTTACCATTGATGAGAGCCTGATCCCTGCGCTGGAGTCTTATGAAGGCAAAAGGGTAATCCTGGCGGCCAGCCCCGGAGGGTCCGTTCAACTCATGCTGGATGACGGGCAGTTGGATTCCATTTTCGAGCAGGCAAAAAAGACCCAAAACCTTATCCGTCCGGATCTGGATAAACTGGATTTGCAGACCCGGGATGTTATCCTTTTGAGCCAGTTGCGGGCCACAGACTCCGGACGGGTTGTGGGCCCCAAGGCGGCCAACCTGGGCGAATTGTACCACCAATATCCTGAAGCGGTCGCAGACGGTCTGGCGATTCCCTTCGGTGTTTTTCGCGGCCTGCTGGATCAACCCGCTGCAGATGGCAACCAGACGGTTTTTGAGTGGATGGAAGAACAATACACCGCAATACAAGCCCTTCCGGCAGCCTCTGCCAAACGTGAGGCAAAAATGGAGGCTTTGCGCGAAAAGCTGGAAAAAACCATTTTAAATGCCGATGCGGGCGCTGATTTTCGCACCCGTCTGCGGGCGGCCATGGAAAAGGTTTTCGGTGCGGACGGCACTTACGGCGTATTTGTGCGCAGCGACACCAACGTGGAGGATCTGCCGGGATTCACCGGTGCTGGTTTGAATAAAACAATCCCCAACGTTGTCGGAGTTGACAATGTTATCGCGGCCATCCCCCGGGTGTGGGCATCGCCTTTCAGCAAGCGGGCCTTTGCCTGGCGCCAGTCGCACATGGACCAACCCCAGCACGTTTATGCCTCGGTACTGCTGTTGCGCAGTGTTCCATCAGAAAAATCAGGGGTGATGGTCACCCGGGACATTGACACGGGGGATCCGGGATGGATTTCGGTGGCGGTCAACGAGGGAGTCGGCGGGGCGGTCGACGGACAGGCTGCCAAATCTTTACGGATAAACCTGAAAAGCGGCAAGGTGCGCATGCTGGCCCAGGCTACGGCCCCCTGGCGTCGCGTGCTCAAACCCACCGGCGGTGTTAGCAGGCAGCTGGTGCAGGATACCGGTCCCGTGCTGCGTCCCGGTGAAATCAAGCAACTTATTGAACTGGCCCGGGAGCTGCCGCAGCGCTATCCCTACATTGTGGATGCCGCCGGAAACCCGGCGCCGGCCGACATTGAATTCGGATTTGTCAAAGACAGGCTGCAGCTTTTCCAGATCCGTCCCTTTCTCGAAAGCGCCCAGGCCCGCAGCAACGAATACCTCAATGCGCTGGATCAGGAGATGAGCACCCAGCTGGATCAAATCGTGAATCTGGATGAACGACCTTCCGGGGGCAACCAATGAAAAACCTTTTGACAATTATCGGCATTTTGTTTTTTTTGTCCGCTGCCAGCCCGTGTATGGCCTATCCGCTGGATGGCTATTATGAAACAGGGATTCGACGCCTTGAAGCCGCCCGCCTGGCAGTTATGGGGAAAATGCGCGGCCGCCAACAGCCCCCCGGCGCACTGCTGCCCACCCGCCTGGTGGATTTACGGCTGCTGGGCCACCCCGACTTGGCACTGCCCGCACCGGACCCGGAATTTACCGCCCGCGTCGTTGAACTTCTGGGGGATAAGGCCGATCGTTACGGCATCGCCGTGCTGGATCTTTCCGATCTTGAACATCTACGATATGCTGAACACCGCGCCGATTACCGGCAAAATGTCGGCAGCGTCGGGAAAATTGCCGTTGCCGTGGCGCTGTTCCAGGCCCTGGCCGACATTTATCCCGATGATATTGAAGCCCGCAAGCGGGTGCTGCGACAAACCGTTATCACCGCCGATGATTTTATCCAGTGGGATCATCACGAGGTGCGCATCTTCAATCCCGACACCGGTGCTCTGAGTTTTCGCCCGTTGCGCAAGGGCGACACGGGGTCCCTGTGGGAGTACCTGGACTGGACCCTGTCGATCAGCTCCAATGCTGCGGCGTCAATGACCATG
>JAOZSC010000365.1 GCA_029939875.1 Desulfobacterales bacterium | reverse complement strand
TCAGTTCCCCTCCCATTCTTTTTTTGACCATCTGCTGAGGGGGACCGAATATTTTCGTAACCGCGATTTTGAAAGAGCGGCCGAAGAATGGGGCGCTGCCAGCTGGTTGGATTACAAGCCACCACAAATTTTAAAACCCACTGACGGCAGAATATTTTGCGGCGGCTTCATCCGTGAGGTGCCTTTTCTGTTTTTTCTCCATGCGATTTTTACCAGCAAAGCCAACGGGATCGGCGCTTTAAAAACCAATGGCATTTCCAAAAACCTGGCCTTCCTCCAAGGACGCCTGGTTCAGGCCGCCACATCCCGACCCGAAGAAAGGATCGGCAATTTTATCCTGGGCAAAAAACATCTCTCGCCTGACGCCCTGGATTTGATGGCAGCTGATGCCCGGCAACGGGGGAAGCGAATCGGTCAGTACCTGGTGGAAAAAGAAATTCTGGACCCGGAGGCCCTCCGGGAAATTCTCTCACTTCAGGTGGAACATATTATAGCCGATATTTTTAATTGGCAGCGCGGCTATTTCTATTTCCTGGAAAAGCCAATTGCCCGGGAAACGATTGTAAATTTTGACCCACTCAATATCGCACGCATTGCCACCTGCCAGGGTTACAGCATCGCTGATTTCCGTAACAAAGTTGCCAGCCGCAGGATTATCTATCGTCCTTCTCCCTATGCGGAATCCCAAAAAAATAAAATCCTGAAAAAACTAACAGAACGTCACAAGTTCGTTTTTTCTCTGATCGACGGTACCCGAAACATCGCCCAGATCGCAAAATTCAGCGGGGTGGAAGAAGCCCAGGCGATCAACATTCTTTACCAGCTCAACACCGCCGGGATGATCCGTCAATCCAGGGAAATTATCGAATATGAGGATAAGCATTACAACGAAATCTCAGACATTCTGGACAGTCTGCTCGAAATTTACGCCGATATTTCGCAAATCCTGTTTTACGAACTGGGCGCCGGAGCCGCAAAAACCATTCAGCGCGCCCCGGGGTTGCTGAGCAACCATTTGAAAAACATTTTTGCACAGGTTCCCCTGACCCCTCCCGGGCGCCTGCGCAAAGAAACGATCCTGGGCAACATGTCCCGATATTACCCGGACCCGAGCCAGCGCCATTTTTTCATTGAAGCCTTTTATGAACTGTTTGAATACCTGCTGGGAGAAATTGATCGTTTTCTGGGGAAAAATTTGCGTTACGCGGCGAAGGCCAGAATCACCATCGAAATAAAAACCATTGAACGCTATGCCGGCAAAACCGCTTTGAGAAACCATCTGCTCGAAATTTTCGCAAAACTGAGCCGCTAATCCACTGCAGGAGAATTCATGCCGAATATCGCCTTTAATTCGACAACGCTGTCCATTTTGGTCCTTCTGACCCTGGCCGTCTATCTGGTCATCCTGTTTGTCTTCATTTCCGCCCGACGCAAATATAAAGGCGGTATCGTCGATCTGGCAATTCGATTTATTATCGCCAGCATCGCTTTGCTTTTCATAGCCGATATCACCCTGCTTTTACTTCCCCTCATAGGGCTACAGCTCGGCTACACCATCCACGTTTTGTTAAAAATTTCGGCCATGGCCTGCCTGGCCATGGGCGGCTTAAAGCTGTTTGCCAGGTAACCTCTGGTGAAGGACTGGAGAGGTTATGCGGATCCAGCGATAAAAGCGCTATACCGCACCCCCGAGCGCTGGGCTTTTTCGATAAAATGTGCGCTAAATTTCAACTGTGCCGGGGTCCCCTCCTTCACGGCCACTAGAAGCTCGGCGGTCATAATGGCCTGGGGCCTGCCGTCTTCGAAAAACAAAATTCCATGCCTGTCATCCACAGTAAACCACATCTCAATCCATCCCGAAAAGCTTTCCACCTGCAGTTTGTCAATAAATTGTTCCAGGTCGGAATATTTAGAAGAAAGATTCTTGTGCAGCAGCCGGACGGACAACCCATAAGCCTCTGACAAGAGTTCCATATCCTGCAGCGGCAGCTGGGTGACCCGGATGGTGCCGGTCTTATCCTGCCGCGATCGTATCAGGGTGCGCTTGACCGCCCGGGTCCCGACGTTTCGCTCCTCCTGCAGAGCAACAACGCCGTTGACCACGTCTCCTTGTTGAAGAAACAGGGCACACTGGCTGTCGGAAAACACGAAATGCAGGTAACCGCTGAATTTCTGTTTTTTTAAAAACAGCAGCAGTTCATCGATATCAACAAAAGAGGTTTTCAAATTTGCCCATAGATCATTGCCTTCCAGCAGCAGTAGCATTTGCGTTCTCCCGCATGAAGTGCAGGCCTTTTCAAAATGAACATTTTTCAAAAGCCCTGAATTTGAAAAAATGGTGACTATCGTAAATTTTGTATCACGAGGCCGGGAAAGGTGTCAATATGGCAGAAAGCTGAATTATTTTATTGACAAATACCTCCTGCACACTTATTTTACAATCCTTCCGTTAAAACTTGGCACGGCCAATAATCCCCCATGCGACTTCCGATTCCGTCATGCGGGGTTTTTTTTAATGGCGTCGAACCTGTTCAAGATAGACAGGATCTAAAAAAAACCGGCTTTGAGCCGACATATGATCCTGGAAAGATTATAAGGAAATATAGGCATGAAAAAAGAGACAGAAAAAGTCAGAAACATCGGTATCAGTGCCCACATCGATTCAGGGAAAACCACCCTGACCGAACGTATTCTTTTTTTTACCAAGCGCATTCACGCCATTCACGACGTTAAAGGCAAAGACGGCGTCGGCGCTACCATGGATTCCATGGAACTGGAAAAAGAGCGGGGCATTACCATCGCTTCCGCAGCGACCTATTGTGAATGGCGGGGGCATGAAATCAACATCATCGACACCCCCGGTCATGTGGATTTCACCATTGAAGTTGAACGCTCCCTGAGAGTTTTAGACGGTGCCGTTCTGGTCCTGTGCGCCGTTGGCGGTGTTCAATCCCAGTCCATAACAGTGGATCAGCAAATGAAACGCTACAAGGTGCCCTGCGTTGCCTTTGTGAACAAATGTGACCGCAGCGGGGCCAATCCCACCCGGGTGATGGACCAGTTGAGAGAAAAACTGGGACACAATGCGGTAGCCATGCAGATTCCCATCGGTCTTGAAGCCGATTTTTCCGGTCTGGTGGACCTGGTGGCAATGAAGGCCGTATATTTCGACGGTGAAAATGGTGAAAATGTCCGCGTAGAAGAAATACCGAAGGTGCTGGCCGCTGAAGCGCTGGCAAAAAGAGAAACCCTGCTGGATGCGGCCTCCATGTTTTCAGACACCCTCACCGAAGCACTCCTGGAAGAACAGGACGTCACGGATGCCATGATCCTCGAAGCCGTGCGCCAGGGAGTCCTGGCACGTCAGCTGACGCCGGTTTTCATGGGCTCGGCCTATAAGAACAAGGGTGTCCAGCCCCTGCTGGACGGTATCACCGATCTTTTGCCCTGCCCGGTGGACATTGAAAATTTCGCCCTGGACATGGAAAAAGACGAAATACCGACTTTGCTTTCCAATGACCGCCAAAAACCACTGGTGGCGCTGGCGTTTACATTGGAAGACGGGCCGTACG
>JAOZSC010000364.1 GCA_029939875.1 Desulfobacterales bacterium | reverse complement strand
ATTTTTATTACACCCACCGGGCCGAAAACCGTTGGACCTGAAAAGGGCAGTCAACCGCGGATTCCGAAACCACTGCCGGCTGCGGAGAAAAAAAGCATTTTCCCGGCATTGTACGGGCACTATAAAATTACCGGGGGTTCGATTTTCACCGCCGATGGGACCACCAAAGTGAAAAAAGCGGTGGCCACCGACCTGGACATCCAGTTGGACGCTGCCGGGCCTGAAAACCCGGTAACCTATCGGTTTTCCGTTCGCTCGGGGGACAACCGCGGTCGTGCCTCCGGAGAAGGCAGCCTGATGCCGGCCGCCGGCAAACCGGGTGTTCTCGAAAATATCCGCACCGATTCGAGGTTGCACATCGAAAACTGGCAACTGGAAGATCTGTCCGCCATTGCGGCCGGGCGCACCGGCATGCCAACAGCTGCAGGAAGCCTGGACGCGGACCTTTCTGTGACGGGCGGCGGCGATGAGCGCCTGCAGTTCAAGGGCCAAGCGTCCATGAACCAACTCGAGCTGCGCGGCGGCGTGCTCGGCACCGATACCCCCACGGTAAAAAAGATCGCCATCGATCTCAGCGCGACGGCACGCAACGGTGCGCTGGCGTTGCGCAACCTGACCGTGCAATCCTCGCTGGTCAGCGGATCGGTCCGCGGCGACATTGACGAGCGGGGACAGCGAAAATTTACCGGCGCGGTCGACGTGAATCTGGCCGAAGTGTTCACCCAGTTTCCCGCCACCCTCAAACTGCAAAAGGGCACCCGGATCGTCAAAGGCAAAATGGCCCTGGCGGGCGATCTGGAGACCACACAGGCCGTGACGTCCTTTGAAGGCCTGGCCCGCATCGACCGCCTGCAGGGGATAAGGGCCGGCAAAAAAATATCCTGGGACCGGCCAATGACGGCCAAGGCCCGGGGGAAGATCGGCCCGCAGGGGCTGCAGCTGGAAAATCTTTCTCTGCGCTCGGCGTTTTTAAATGCTGACGGCCGCGGAGACATGCGCAATATGCAGCTGGATCTTTCTGCAGATATAGCCGCCGCCTTAAAAGAAATAAAAAAGTTTATCCAAATCAAGCAGTGGAACGGCAGCGGTCAGCTAAAATTAAGCCTGGCAGTCAATGAAAAATCAAAAAACCGCGATGCCGTGGACCTGAAACTGGAGGTCAACAATTTTAAACTGCGCCGCGACAACAAAACAATCCGTGACGCACGGCTGGTGCTGACCACCCGGGGTTGGATCGATTTGACGAAAAAATCCCTATCCCTTGCGCCTATTGACATCAGCGGCCAGGCAGGCAAAATCCATGTCCCGGCGCTGACCGTAGCGGACTGGACCAACACCCGCAAGGACATCCAGACCCGCGGGACGGCCGATCTGGACCTGGGCAGACTGACCGCCGGATACGGCGATTTCATTGGGCTGCCCCCCGGAACACGGCTTTCCGGCAAAGGCCACTTTGATGTTGACATGAATTTTTCAAATCCCAGAACCCAGTATTTTAAACTGCAGGGTCAGCTGGCCCCTTTTAAACTGGTATCTGAAGCACTGCCGGATATTTCGGAAAAAAAGGTCACTTTCAACACGGATCTGACGCGCAGTCCCGACGGCCAACACGTAAAAATCACGGATTTCAAGCTGAATTCCCGAGCGCTGTCGCTGAGTGCCGACGGCAGCCTTGACCGGGTGGGACCCAACAAGGTGTTTAAAGCTGCGGGAACCGTGGCTCCGGATCTGGCCCTGGTGGCGGCCTATTTGAAAAAAACGAACGGAGCGGCCATCAAATTTGCCGGTCAAAAAGCCACCCCGTTTACCATCAGGCTGGTATCCCGGGGAGACCGCTGGGAGAACCTCTTGCAGCACCTGGATTTTTCAGGGTCCCTGCATGTCGCCTCCATCAAGGCCTTTGGTTTCAACCTGGCCCCCAATGATATCCCGATCCGCATTTCCGGTGCGACCGCACAAGGCCGTCTGGAATCCCCGGCCAACGGCGGAGAACTGTCCCTGCAGCCGAACCTCGACATGCGCAAAAAACCTTATGTGCTCTCATTTCCTGAAAATCTTGATGTTTTAAAACAGGTGCGGGTTACACGGGGGGTCACCGAGGGGCTGCTGGCGCTCATCCATCCGCTGTTTAAACAGGCCGTCAAGCCCGAAGGCCGGGTGGGCCTGCAGATGCAATATTTAAACTGGCCCCTGTCACAAAGGGATCGCAACCAGGCCTCTTTTGCCGGCTCGCTGCGGTTAGACGGCATCAAAATCAATTCCACACCGCTTCTGTCCCGCCTGCTTTCCATGATGGGAATCAGACAGCGCGAATTTGATCTCGGGGATCAAACCATCGATTTTACCGCTGAGAACGGGCGCGTGAAGTGCTCTCCGCTTACCATCGATGTCGACGGATCGCCGGTGATTCTGTATGGATCGGTGGGCTTTGACAAGAGCCTGGATTACATCGCCAAAATACCGCTGACCAAAAAAATGGTGGGCAGAAAAGCCTATCGCCTGCTCAAAGGAATTTTTGTCAAAGTCCCCATCCGCGGCACCCTATCGAACCCTCAAATCGACCAGGCGGCCATACAGCAGGCCACCGGGGACCTGATGCAGCAGACCCTGCAGCAAAATCTCCAGCAGGGCGTTCAGAATCTGTTACAAAATTTATTGAAACACAAGCAGTAATGATGTCTAAACCCTTCGCTGCCGTTGATCCAGGCGCCACAAATAGAAAAACAGCATCATCCCGGCGGCGATCATCAAAAAGCAAAGCACCTGGCCCATGGAAAAAGGCCCAACCACAAACCCGAGCTGGACGTCAGGCTGGCGGAAAAATTCGATGACAAACCTCACCGTGCCATAACCGATCAGGTAAATGGCGAGCATGGCCCCTTTGGGCATCTTCACCCGGCGGATACTCCATAAAACGACAAACAGGAACAAGCCTTCAAAAGCCGCCTCGTAAAGCTGGGACGGGTGGCGCAGCTGCCGGGTGGGGGCCAGCGGAAAATACATGCCGATGGAAGATGTGGTCACCCGACCGTATAATTCTCCGTTGAAAAAATTTCCCAGCCGTCCAAAGGTGTATCCCAGGGGAATGGCCGGCACGAACAAATCAACCCCGTCCCACCAGTCTATTTTTGTTCTGCGGACATAAAGCCAGCCGGCGAGGGTCGCACCGATCAGCCCCCCGTGGTAGGACATGCCCGAAATACCGGTAAAAGTGATTCCGTTGGCAAATGAAAAGGGTAAAATGATTTCCAGGGGATGATTGAGGTAGTGGGGCAGATTGTAAAACAGGACATAGCCCAGGCGCGCTCCGATGATCAATCCCAGGATCAGGTAAGTGATGGCGTCTTTTACCTGGTCGGTGCTTATATCAAAGCGTTTTTCATGTTTGAGGCGGTAGAGCACCAGAAAAAACGTCGTGGCAAAAGCTGCGATATACATCAGTCCGTAATACTGCAGCTTAAACCAGCCAATCTGAAATATAACGGGACTCATGTGCCCGGGAAGGTGTTGCCACCAATACCAATAATTGTTCATCCAGCCGTGATCTCCTCATGCGGGTTTTGTGACGTCAT
>JAOZSC010000363.1 GCA_029939875.1 Desulfobacterales bacterium | reverse complement strand
TCGAAGTGAAGACGGTAGGCAAAGTAGGTTTTGTTGGCTTGTTCTTGAATGGCCTCATTTATTCTGATCTGGCCATAGCCTATATTAGAAATGACAGCTCCTGAACACGCATCAATGTACTCTTTTCCATCTGTATCCCAGATCTTTATCCCCTCGGCACGGTCGACAATTGGTAACCGACGTTTGGCGATATAAAAAGTGTAATTCGGTTCTATCTCAGGCATCTCACAACAACCTTTCAGAGGGCAAGCCTATATGATTTGTTTCTCATAAGACGAAAGAACTTTCAACCCATTGAATCATTCACATTTATACTCAAATCATCCATGAAGCCGTTCAGACAGTTCGGCCGCCGTTTTCTTGATAAGATCAGCGTATTTTTTTTCTATTTCCTCTGCGTTATTTTGGAGGATCGAAAAATCAAATGAAACCGCCCCGATCCCTTCGCCGCTGTGTGGACTGATTAACGGGGCACCGATGGTAATCAAACCGGGCAGATATTCTTCCTCACACATGGCGTAACCACGCTTTCGTGTTTTTTCAATTTCTGCAAGACGTTGATTTTTGTCGGAAATTGTTTTTTTGGTTCTGGCAGGGAGATAAATCCGGTCTAACGTCTGTTGGAGCTCAGATTCTGTGAGGGTGGATAAAAAGGCTTTTCCAACCGAGGTATTGTGAAGGCAGTTTTTAGCAACATCCGGCAGTCGATAGGTCAGGGTTTCTTTAGCTTCTCTGTGATAGACTCTCATCATGGTATCGTCGATCGCAAAACCGACATCGATTGTAACGTTATACTGGTTGTATATTTTATCGACCTGCTGCTTAATCAGGTGCATATGGTCGGTTGCCTTGATGAGATTGGTGCACAACGTCAGGCAACGAAATCCGGGACTAAGCTCTTTGGTTCTCACATTTTTTTCAAGATACCCAAGATTTACAAATGTGTTGATGTAACGATAGGTTGAGGTCATATTCAAACCCAGGGCTTTAGAAATATCGGTCTGTGTTAACCTGGGTGTCTCTCTGTTAAACAGAGACAATATCTTCAGACCCTTTTCAAGTGATGTGGAAAAATATTGCTTATGAGGAGGCATGCGGGAATCCTAAGATTTACTATAATAGTAAATCAAGTATCATATTGAATATAAGTTACTTGTCTCTGAAATGCTTGTCAACTGAAAATTCACATTTTGAAAAAAATTTATCTGTGATATGAAAAAAGCTACTGGCTATATTTTAGGCGGCACAAAGAGTGTTAAGGAAAGGACTTGGTTCCATGGACAATACGGTTTACATCGTTCAATGCCGGGATTATCACGAAACCGCGGAAAAAATCGGCTCCCTGTTAGATTTGATGGGGGGGATGGGGCGTTTTGCCCAGGCGGGTGAAAAAATCATACTCAAGGTCAACCTGCTGAGGGAAGCCGGACCCGAAGAGGCGGTCTGCACCCATCCGGCGGTGGCTGAGACGGTGGGGCGCCTGGCCAAAGAGGCGGGGGCGGTGCCGGTCATTGCCGACTCCCCCGGTGGCGGATTCCGCTATACCGAAAAGACACTGAACAAGATCTACCGCACCACCGGCATGCTCCAGGCGGCCGAACATGCCGGGATTCAACTCAACCGGGAAACGACCTCCCGGCCCGTGTCATACCCGGACGGGGTGCTCATCAAACATTTTGATATCATCACGCCGGTGCTTGAAGCCGATACGGTGTTTAATCTGTGTAAAATGAAGACCCACCTGTTTACCGGTATGACCGGGGCGGTGAAAAATATTTTTGGTGTCATCCCTGGACAGTCCAAACCCGGCTATCACGCAAAGCTGCACGATGTGCAGCGCTTTGCCGGTATGCTGCTCGATTTGTTGAGTTACGTTTCGCCGCGGCTGTCCATCATGGACGCCGTGGTGGCCATGGAAGGCGACGGACCCGGCACCGGGGATCCCCGTCCGGTGGGTTTGCTGATTGGTTCGCAAAACCCCCTGGCCCTGGATGTGGTGGCCACCGAAATAATGGGACTTAATCGAGAGCAAAACCCGGTGCTCATGGAAGCCGAACGCCGTGGGCTGCAGCCCACCCGCATAGAAGAGGTTGAAATTGTCGGCGCCGATTTGGTCGACGTGAAAGTGCCGGATTTCAAACCACCCCGGGTGTCGGCCGGGCACATCGGTCTCGGTCCCATGGCCTGGTACCAGCAGATTCTGGAGCCGTTGTTCAAAGACGCCTTTAGCGTCAGGCCCCGGGTAATCCGGGATCGCTGCATTGCCTGCGGCACTTGCATCAAGGGCTGTCCCGTGGAAGCCATCGGCTTCGTCAAAGAGCGTGCTTTTATTGATGACGACAAGTGTATCCGCTGTTACTGCTGCCACGAGATGTGCCCGGAAGAGGCCATCGGCCTGCAAAGAAGCTGGCTGTACCAGTTGATCAAGCCGGCCTGAGCCGGGCGGATACATAAATGGATAGTAATTTAAAACGTTACCTCTGCTTTTTTATTTTGTTTACGATTGATTAAGGTAATACCTATGCAAGGATGGCACGAGGACGAAATTAAAAACCGGAATCTGATGGCACCCTGCGGGCTGTATTGCGGCGCGTGCGGCATTTATCTTGCCACCCGGGACGGCAACGATAAATTCAAGGCGGTTTTGGGAAACCTGTACGGCTCCAAACCGGAAGAAACCGAATGCCTCGGGTGCATGCAGCCGGATCCGCCGAAAAAACTGTATGGCTTCTGTGAAAAGTGTACCATCAGGGATTGCGTAAAATCAAAGGGATACTACTCTTGCCACCAATGTGAGCAGTGGCCGTGCGACATGATCGAAAATTTCCCCCTGGCCACCGGCGTAAGGGTCATGAAACGGGCGATTCCGTTGTGGCGCGCCAAGGTTGCCCAATACGGTGACGAAAAAGGCAGCGTGGAGTGGGCCCGCGCAGAGTGTGAACGCTATCACTGCTCTTCTTGCGGTCAGCCGCTTTTCAGGGGTGCCCAGCACTGCCGGGCCTGTAAAAAACCGGTGGCCGATGAACTGGACGGATCCCTGTAATCCATTTCGGATTACAAACTGCCGGGCAATAATCCGAATGCCGGCCTCCCGGTCCCGAGTATCGGTTTCGTTTCTATTCCAGTTTCCCGATTTTTTCGGCGATGCCCGTATATTGCTTTCTCAGTTTGGGCTTTTCGATTTTGCCGGTGGGGCTTCGGGGGACCTCGTCGAAGATGATTTTGCGCGGTCGCTTGTAACGCTGCAGCCCCTGGCAGAACGTGTTCAGTTCTTCTTCACTCAGGCTGTGGTTGGGCTTGACTTTGACGATGGCGGCCACGATTTCGCCCAGGCGCTGATCGGGCAGGCCGATGACACCGACGTCCTGGATGGCGGGATGGTCCATGATGAAACTTTCGATCTCCACCGGGAATATGTTTTCCCCGCCGGTGATGATGACATCCTTGGCCCGGTCTACCAGCCAGATGAAGCCGTCTTCATCCACCCGGGCAATATCACCGGTGCAAAGCCAGCCGTCTTTAAGGGTGGCGGCGGTGGCCTCCGGGTTTTTGTAGTATTCCTTCATGACGCCGGGTC
>JAOZSC010000362.1 GCA_029939875.1 Desulfobacterales bacterium | reverse complement strand
AGACATTGAAGAAAGTTTAAATGCATTGTCCAAATTCATTGAATTTGAAAACCCGACGATCAAAGAAGCCCCGGAAATGGGTGTCAAGGCCGCCGTTGTTGATATCGACGGCATCGGGCTGGAGCTTATTCAGGATTACACTGGAGAAGGCGGCCTGGCACAACTGGTCAGCGAAAAGGGAGATATGATTCATCATTTTTGTCTGCTCACGGACAATATCGAAAAGGATCTTGAAAGTCTGAAGCAGCGCGGGGTGGAGATGATGGATCAACAACCCAGAGTCGGATTGCGGGGCAAAAAGATCGCAATGACTATGCCCAGCGCCTTGAACGGCATTACGATTGAGCTGTCAGAGCCATAGAGCATGAAAGCGCATTGAAAAAAGTGTGGCTTTGTTCCGTCTTTTATTCATAAAATTGCCGGTGTTTTTTTTCTTTTTCTTGGTGAAGATCAGCAGCTTAGAGCCCATCTCAAAATTGTAGATCGACCTCAAGAGCAAGGCAGCGGCCGACGAAAAAGCGGGGCATACACGTGAGTATGTGAGCATTTTGAGGCCTAGATGCATTTTTGAGATGGATTCTACTAAATTATTGCATATAAGGAGCATTCGCTATGAACCAAAAAAAATCCCATGTCCTGAATGTTTTCATGAACCGGGAATATCCTTCCATTGTGAAAGCCGAGGGCATTTATCTTTACGATGACCAGGGCAACCGGATTATCGACGGCGCCGGCGGAGCCATACTGTGCAACCTGGGCCATGGTATCGATGAAATGGCTGACGTGTTAAGGAACCAGGCCAAAAAAGCTGCCTTTGTCTTCCGGATTGATTTTACGAATCCGCCCCTGGAAGAGGCGGCCTCCAAGGTCTGCGAAGCTACCAATTTTAAAATGGACAAAGTATTTTTTGTATCCGGCGGTTCCGAGGCCACCGAGATCGCAGTCAAGCTGGCGCGCAAATACCACCTCGACAACGGCAACCCATCCAAGTACAAGATCATCTCCCGCTGGCTGAGCTACCACGGCATGACCATGGGATCTTTGTCCTGGAGCGGCATGTCCGGCCGACGGGCCGACTACATCCCCATGTTATCGGACAGCAACCATATCCCGCCGGCCTATTGCTACCGCTGCTGGTTCAACCAAAAACCTGAAACCTGCAATCTGGACTGCGCCCAGGCCCTGGAAAACGAGATCATGTGCCAGGGACCGGAAACCGTGGCAGCCTTCATAGCCGAGCCGGTGTCAGGTACGTCGCTGTGCGGGGCCACTCCCAGGGCGGATTACTTTAAAAGGATCCGGCAAATCTGCGACAAATATGATGTGTTGCTGATTCTGGATGAAGTGATGACCGGTTTCGGTCGCACGGGAAAATGGTTCGGATATGAACACTTCGATATAACACCTGATATTCTGGCCCTGGGAAAAGGCCTGGGCGGTGGCTACTTTCCCATCGGTGCGGCTGTGACAACGGCAAAAATCACGGATACCATTGCACAGAACTCCGGCATTTTTGGCGCCGGCTTTTCCTGGGGCGGCAATCCCATGGCCTGTGCCATAGCGTCAAAAACCATCGACTACCTCAAGGAACACAATTTGGTTGAGCGCTGCAACGAGATGGGGGCCTACCTGGCTCAAAAATTGGAAGCGTTAAAAACCCATCCGAGTGTCGGAGACGTGAGAGGGATGGGGCTGATGCTAGGCCTTGAGTTTGTCAAGAACAAAGAAACAAAGGAACCGCTCGACCCTGCTCTCCATTTCAGCGTGCAGCTGGCCATTGAATGTCTGTCTAACGGTCTTGGCGTTCAATTTGGCATGGGCTGTGATCGCGGTCAGGCCGGAGACATGATTTATCTTGGCCCGCCTTTCATTATAACCACCGAGCAAATCGATGAAATGGTCGCCATCCTCGATAAATCCCTGGCCGAAGTGGAAAAGAAAAACGGTTTTTGTTAGACAGGATCGACAGGATGTACAAGATTTTTAGATGTGTTTGATCGTGTTTTCCAGCAGATAGTCAGTTAAAAAAATCATTCCCTGCGAACTTTGTGAGTTCAGGGGTAAATCAAGAACATTTAAGAAAGAGCAATGAAAGGGAGAAACATATGGCAGAAAAAAACGTTGTCGGAGAAAAAAAGAACAACCTTTACTACCTGACGCTGAACCGGCCGCAAAAGCGCAATGCCATTTCACTCGAGATGCTCGAAGAATTTTGTGAAACCGTCAACTCCCTGGCCCAGGATCCTGAAATCCGGGTCATCATCGTTAAAGGGGAAGGTGCAGTTTTCTCTGCAGGCATTGATTTTAATTCATTAGGCCAAATGGCCGGCACTTACTTAGGGGATGCCGGAGGAGGAGGAGCTGTTATCCGGATGGATATTCACCAGGGTCAGCAATGGTTAAACCGGCTGGAGGCCATTGAAATACCGATTATCTGCGCCATGCACGGCGGTGTATACGGAATGGGTGTGGAAGTGGCCCTGGCCTGCGATATCCGGCTGATGAGTGAGGACTGCACCTGGGGGCTACCCGAAGCCCAGTTTGGCATTATTGCCGATCTCGGCGGTACGGCCCGGCTGTCAAAATTGCTCGGTCCGTCAAGAGCCATGGAGATTTTGATGACCACCAATCGATATCCCGCTCAGCGAGCGCAGGAGTGGGGTCTGGTCAATCACCTGTACCCCACCAAAGAAGAACTTTTTGCCGGAGCGGAAAAACTGGCCGCCGATATTGTCAAATCCGCGCCTTTGCCCGTAGGCGCATTCAAAAAGATCATTAACCGGGGCCAGGGGGTCGATCTGATGACCCAGCTGGATATGGAAGCCTCCCTGCAAAGTATTATGCTGCGATCCGAAGACTTTAAAGAAGGGGTTGCCGCCTTGATGGAAAAAAGAGCGCCTTCGTGGAAACGCAAATAGTGCATCCTAAACTGAGCGGGTGCATTTGTAAACCAACGTTGAGGGGAAAAATGACAGATTACGATGTAATTGTAATAGGAGCCGGAAATGCAGGTCTCACCTCTGCTGCATACCTGGCCCAAAAGGGCGTTAAAGTGTTGGTCCTCGAGCGGCACAATATACCCGGCGGCAGTGCGACCAGCTTTTGCAGAGGAAGATTTGAATTTGAAGTTTCCCTGCACCAGATATGCGGCATTGGAACCGAGAAGGTTCCCGGTCCCCTTCGCAATCTATTTGAGCGGATAGGCGTATTGGATAAACTAGAGTTTCTTGAGATGGATGATCTATACAATTTTCTTTACCTTCCGGAAAAACGCAGTATTACCCTGCCACCGGACATAGGTGAAATAACTGCTCTGCTTCAGGGTTTGTTTCCAAAGGAAAAAAAGGAGATTAAAGAGTACCTGGATCTTGTGACCAAAGTGGCCTATGGCGTGATCAGTATTCAGTATCTACAAGACCCTGACGCCTCAAAGGACAAATATCCCGAATATTTCAAATATGCTCTGAAAAACACCCAGGAAGTGTTGGATAGTTTTTTTAAAGACCCTTTACTCAAATCTGTGCTGAGCGCATACTGGGGATATCTGGGTGTGCCGCCTGACCGGCTGGGTTTCAGTGATTTAGCGCTTAT
>JAOZSC010000361.1 GCA_029939875.1 Desulfobacterales bacterium | reverse complement strand
CTTTTGACCGCATCCTGTCGCTGACCATGGACTCGGTGTACTCGTTTCCCGGGCTCATCCTGGCGATTGCCTTTGCGGCTATGCTCGGGCCGGGGGTCATCAACATCACTCTGGCCGTGTCGGTTATTTATATCCCTACCTATTTTCGTCTCGTTCGGGGCCAGACTCTGCAGATCAAAGAGGAGCTATACGTGGAGGCGGCAAGAGCCATCGGGGCTTCCGGTCCGGTTGTGCTGGGCAGGTATATCTTCCCCAACGTGATTGCCACCACCGTGGTGGTGTTTACCCTCAATGTCGCCGATGCCATCATGATCGAGGCGGCCCTGACCTATCTCGGCCTCGGCCTGCCGCCTTCGATTGTCGATTGGGGCATGGATTTGTCCATGGGCAAAAAATACCTGCCCTCGGGCCAGTGGTGGATGATCACTTTTCCGGGGGTGATGATTTCCACCCTCGCCGTGGGATTTACCATGCTGGGAGAAGGCCTGGCCGAAATTTTAAACCCCCGACTGCTGGAGCGATAGCGCGTGACCAATATCCTGGAAATTAATAATTTAAGCGTACACTTTCCCATCAATATCGGAACGGTGCGCGCCGTGGATGATGTCAGCTGGCAGCTTCGCAAGGGGGAAGTAATGGGCCTGGTGGGAGAATCGGGCTGCGGCAAATCCACCCTGGGGTTTTCGATTTTACGGCTGCTGCGGCCCCCGGGGAAAATTGTCAGCGGCCAGATGTTTTTTCAGGGTCGTGACATCGTCCGGATGGGTGAAAAGGAACTGCTTAAACTTCGCGGCAGCAAGATTGCCATGATTTTCCAGGATCCGCTGACATCGTTAAATCCGCTGTTTCGTATCGACCAGCACTACCTCGAGACCATGTTCACCCATGACCCGCACTTGAAAAAAGAACAAGCCCTCCAGCAGGCAGGCAGCATGCTCGAAAGCCTGGGAATATCCCCGGACCGCCTGCGGGAGTATCCCCACCAGCTTTCCGGCGGCATGCGCCAGCGCATCATGATCGGCCTGGGGTTGATTTTAAACCCGCAGCTGCTCATCGCCGATGAACCCACCACGGCCCTGGATGTGATCGTGGAGGCCCAGTTTCTGGACCTGCTGGCCAGCCTTCAAAAGCAGTTTAACCTGACCATCATTTTGATTACCCATAACCTCGGCAATGTCGCCCAGCTGGCCGACCGCATCACGGTCATGTACGGGGGCAACATGGCGGAGATGGCCGCGGCCGGCCCGATTTTCGAAAACCCCCTGCATCCATATACCCAGGGGCTTTTGTCATCGATACCCAACATCAAGCTGGATCAGCCCAAACTGAAAACCATGCCGGGAAGTCCGCCGGACCTGGTAAATCCGCCCTCGGGCTGTGTGTTTCATCCGCGCTGCCCCCGGGTCATGGATATCTGCCGGACCCGCAAACCACCGGCGGTTGAAAAAGACGGGCATCTGGTGGCATGCTGGCTTTACATTAACGCTGCATAAACAACATGGCAACTTTTGCAGCGTTGATGTTTTGTTTATAGATGAGGAAAAACGTGCAGGACCTGATAACCATAAACAACCTGGTGAAACATTTTCCGCTTCAAAAGGGTCTTCTGGACAGGTTTTTTGCCAAGCAAAGGGGCTCTGTCAAAGCTGTGGACGGCATCTCCTTTTCCATTAAGAAGGGAGAGGTCCTCGGGATGGTGGGGGAAAGCGGATGCGGCAAAACCACCACCGGGAGGCTTATTTTACGGCTGCTGGAACCCACATCCGGCGATATTGTCTACAAGGGCGAATCGGTTTTTTCTTACTCGAAATCCAACATGCGTAAACTCAGGGAAAAGATGCAGGTCATTTTCCAGGATCCATACGCATCGTTGAGCCCCCGGATGTCCATCGGCAGTGCCATTGAACACCCCCTGGTGATTCACAACCGGGCCGGCAAGGAGGAGCGCAAGCATGCCTGCCTGCAGTTGATGGAAAAAGTGGGCCTGTCCCCCGCGGATTTTTTGTATCGCAAGTATCCTCACCAGCTTTCCGGGGGTCAGCGGCAGCGGGTGGTCATCGCCCGGGCCCTGGTGAGCAACCCGGATTTTGTGGTCGCCGATGAGCCCATCGCCATGGCGGATGTTTCCGTCAGGGCCCTGATCCTGGAACTGATGGCCCAGCTCAAGGCCGAATTTGACCTGACCTACCTGTACATCACCCATGATCTGGCTACCTGCAAGTATATCTGTGACCGGGTGGCGATCATGTACCTGGGAAGAATAGTGGAAATCGGCACCCTGGAAGCGGTCTTTAAAAATCCGGTTCATCCCTATACCATGACTTTACTGGAGGCGGTTCCGGTTCCGGATCCCCGTTACCGGCGCACCCACCCCATTCCCACCGGGGAAATCCCCAGCGCCATCAATCCGCCCCCGGGCTGCCATTTTCATCCCCGCTGCACGTTTGCCCGGCCGGATTGCCGCGACGCCGTGCCCCCCCTGGAGCAGGTGGGCGCAGATCACTGGGTGGCCTGCCCGGTGAGAAAATAGACAATGGCCTTTTAGCTTTTCAGGAAAGGAGGACACAATGAAAACGATCGGTTTTCTGGCGATACTTATTCTTCTGACCGTCTTTGCCTGGGTCCTTCCGGTGGCAGGAACCTCTCCCGACGATTCCGGGAAGATCGCACAAGCCTCCACCACCGAAGAACTTGCGCGGCGTTACCCCATTGCCCCGGGGGTGTGGTACCCTACGGACGGACCCATTCCGGAAAAACCACCCATGCGTTATTACCGTGTGCGGTGCTGGCCGGGGTGCCATTCGGGCAGCCCCAACGGGAAATATCCGAACCGGCCCCTGAAACTGAAACCCATTTTCCCCACCAGTGCCGCAAGCGCCCACCGGGCCATGCCGGCGCTCAAGGAGTAGGCACTCATGACTGATGTTTACCGTTTTCTGACCGACCACCATATCGAATACGAGCGCCACGACCATCCGGCGGTCTTTACCGTGGCCGATGTTGAACGACTCGTGCCGCCGCTGCCGGCGGCCAGAACCAAGAACCTTTTTTTGCGCAACAAGAAAGGCAACCGCCACTTCCTGGTGATGGTTCCGGCCTTGAAGCGGGTGGATCTCAAAGCGTTGGGCCGCGTGGTGGGCTGCGGCCATTTGAGCTTTGGCTCACCGCAGCGGCTTAAAAAACACCTGGGGGTCGATCCCGGTTCGGTATCTATCCTGGCCCTGATCAGTGACGCAGATCATGCGGTGGAAGTCATCTTTGATCAAGCCCTGTGGCAGGAGGAGGCCTTTCAGTTTCATCCTCTGGTTAATACCAGCACCCTCCTGATTTCGCGGGACAACCTGCAAGGTTTTCTGGAGGCCACCGGCCATCAGGTTAAAACCCTGCCGGTGCCCGGATAGACATTGTTGGTGTGCGGGGGATCTTGCGTTATTGCTGAAAAGAAAAGCAGGCCGTCATTTAGATACCGAAGTTCCGAATGCGATCCATCCGGCTGGTAATCTCGGTAATGCGGATGCCGTATTTTTCGTTTTGGATGACCACTTCGCCCCGGGCGATCAGCGTGTCGTTTGCCAGGATATCCAGCGCGTCCCCCTCCAGTTTTA
>JAOZSC010000028.1 GCA_029939875.1 Desulfobacterales bacterium | reverse complement strand
ACCATTCAACCGCCTCGGCAATGCTTTCTTCCACCGGTCGTTGCCCCAGATTCAGCTGTTGCCTTGCTTTCGTGCAATCCCACCAGGAGTAGTGGCTGCCCACCCGCACCCACGAGGCACTGGTGACCGGCGCTTTGCCTGAAAGACGTGCCAGCATCTGGTAGCCGTAGCCGGAAAATACCGCCGCCCATGCGGGCATCCGGATAGATGGCGATTTCAACATGCAGGCCGTCAAAATTTTTCATACTGCTGGTTTCGCGCACCAGGCAGCGGACATTTTTACCATCCTTGAGCAGTTGCCGCAGCACCGCCGATCATAAAACCAACGGCGATAAACGCCACCGCGGGAAGTTTCAAAACACGCTTTAGTTTGGGCTTTGTCATTTATCCACCACCACCCAAGCGGTGTAACGGCCATCGGTTTCAATTTTTGCCGTATAGCCGTCGGATACGATCATATCCCGGATTTGCTGCGGGGTGTGAAAGTGGCTGCGCATCAAAAACATTTTTTCCGCCAGGGCCAGCAGCTTAACCCCTTTGTGGTTGAAATCGGGCTCTTCGACGACCAGTCGGCCGCCGGGCTTGAGTACCCGCAGCAGGTCTGCTAAGGCATGGCGCTGGTCGCAGAAGTGGTGCAGTGCATCCACCACAAGAATACGATCGAAAAGATCATCGCCAAACGGCAGGTGCTCGACATGGGTACACACGCCGCGGACGATGCCGGCAGGTGTTTTTTGTAGCATGCGCAGGGAAAGGTCGCTGATAACGATGTTGTCCACCAGCCCGTTCAAGCGGGACGACACTCGACCGGTGCCGCCGCCGCCGTCCAGCAGCCAGCCGCTCGTCGGCAGTTTGAGCAGCCGTCGCAGGCGTTCGGTATCCGGAGGGCCGATTAACCGGTCGTAAATGGAGGCCAGCATGTCAAAATGATCCAGCATGGGCTATGCTCCCGGACGCGCAAAGGGGCGGTTTTTAATTTATGCCGCCATTGTCCAACTTGACAGGCCAGGGGATCATACACCAGCAACCGGCGTCTTGCAATAACAATTCAGTACCAGCAGGGGTTGACCATAGTGTTGATTTATCGCAGTATTTAGGCTATCATAATTTTAGCTTAAATTGAGCGTTTCAGAAAGGAATTGCTGGATCTGAGATATAGTATCGCGGATTTATGCGGGAGCAGGGGGCGTGGTATGACTCAGTGCGTTTTGTTAAATGCCGATTACTCGTTTTTGAACCTGGTCAACTGGCGGCGCGCTGCCTGCCTGATGGCCAAAGGAAAGGTGGAGGTGATTCGGGACTCCCGGCGTATAATTCACAATGCCAGCGGGGTGGCATGGAAGATACCTGCGGTGATGCGGCTGATTAAACTGATCAGGACAATTTACCGTGCCAGTGTTTCCTTCACCAAACGCAACGTCTTGATCCGGGACCGGTTTCGATGCGCATACTGCGGCGCCCGGCGGGAGCGGCTGTCCATTGATCACATCATACCGCGGTCCCGGGGCGGGAAAACCGATTTTGACAACTGCGTGGCCGCCTGCAGGGCCTGTAATTTGAAAAAAGGCGGTCGCACCCCCAGTGAAGCCAGAATGTATCTCAAGGTGAGGCCCTATCAGCCGACCATTTCTGAATTTCTGCGTTTAAAATTTGAAAATCTCGGCATTCACGAAGTGTTGAGAGAACTGGGTGTCTATTGACCTTAATGTTGTCATGCAACGTTGAGGTTAACCGGTCTGCAACCAGTGCCTGAAAAATGAGGATGCGATGAAGATTATTATTATCGGAACCGGATATGTGGGCCTCGTTCATGCCGCCGTGTGTTCGGAGTATGGCCATGAAGTTAATGCCTACGACATCGACCGGGAAAAGATCGAGGCTTTTTCCAGCGGTCAGACCGAATTGATCGAGAAATACGTCAACGAGCCCGGGCTGGTCAATATCCTGCGGGAAACCATGGGCAAGTCCCTGTTTTTTTCCAACGACCTGGGCGCCATCGTCGAGGGCACCGACGCGATTTTCATGTGTTTGCCCACGCCTTCAAATGCCGACGGATCGACCAATTTAACCTTTTACGACGCCGCCGCCGAACAAATCGCCGAATGTCTTGCCAAAAGAAAGGACTCCCGTCGGGTGGTCCTGGTGGACAAGAGCACCGTGCCCATTGGTACAGCGCGGCATCTGCAGGGTATCATGGCCGCACACGGGGTGAACAACTTTGGTGTGGCCTCCAATCCTGAATTTCTGGCTGAAGGCACCGCGGTGGTGGACGCGCGGCGGCCGGACCGGGTAGTGGTGGGCTGTGACGTGGAAGAAGACTTCCGGATTTTGCGCCGGGTGTATTCCCAGTTCGTGAATCATGTGCGCATCAAGTATATCGAGACCACGCCGGAAACCGCCGAAGCCATTAAATACCTGGCCAATACCATGTTGCTGACCTATATTTCTTTCTGGAACGGCGTGGGGGCCAAAATCGGCGAAAAAATGCCCAACGTGAAGATCGACGATTTGCGCAAAGGCGTGACCGCCGACGACCGCATCAGCACCTGGGGGTCTTTCGTCAGCAATGGTGCCGGCGGCAGCTGCTTTGGCAAAGACATCGCCTCGCTGATTTACCAGCTGCGCCAGGTCAATGTGAGCACCAAGATGCTGGAGGCCTCTTTTGAGGTCAACGAGTATCAAAAGGTCTATCTGATCGACCGCGCCATCACCGAAGCCGGTTTCAAGTTCAATAACAAAACCGTGGCGGTGCTGGGTCTGGCCTTTAAAAAGCACACCAATGACATGCGCGACGCCTCGTCTATAAAGGTCATCGAGTCCCTGCTGGGCAAAGGAGTGGCCGCCATCCATGCCTATGATCCGCTGGCCAATGACACCGCCCGGGAAGTTTTTGATCCTTCAAAAAATATTTTGTTCGAGAAAATTCGCTATTTCGATTCCGCCCGCAAGGCCGTCACCGACACTCAGGCCCTGTTCATATCATCCGATTGTGAGGAATTCAGAGGCTTTTCCCGCACCATCGAGGATTCGGTCAAACCTCCTTACCTGGTCATGGACGGGCGGCGGATGATACCCGATTACGATGAGCTGGTGGCTAAAAAATTCAGCTACCTGGCGGTGGGCGCTATGGCGATCATGCCGGAATGAAATCAGCTTGCGGGAAATTGAAGCTTTAGCGAAATCAAAATACATATGGCGCGGGCCGACCACAACTTTTTGAGAAGTTACAATAATTGTTACCTTACAGAGCTCCACGCCCTTAGCGTGTGGGTCTTTACTTTGGGAAGGCAATGATGAAGGGCATTATTTTAGCAGGCGGTTCAGGATCCAGGCTGTATCCACTTACCCTGGGTGTCAGCAAACAGCTGTTGCCGGTTTACGACAAACCCATGATTTACTACTCGCTTTCCATTTTGATGATGGCGGGAATTCGCGAGATTCTGATTATTTCCACGCCCCATGATCTGCCTGTTTTCCGCAAAATCCTTGGTGACGGCTCCCGGTTGGGACTGTCCTTTTCCTATGCCGAACAGCCCCGGCCCGAAGGGCTGGCCCAGGCCTTTGTCATCGGCCGCTCGTTTATCGGCAGCGGCGCGGTGTGCTTGATTTTGGGGGACAATATTTTTTACGGTCAGGGTCTTTCCAAAATTTTGCGGCGTGCGGTGCAGACCACCACCGGCGGCCTGATTTTTGGCTACCTGGTGCGCGATCCCGAACGTTACGGCGTCGTTGAGTTTGATGGCGCCGGCCGGGTGACCGATATTGTGGAAAAACCGGCCAGGCCCTGTTCCCAGTATGCGGTGCCCGGTCTTTATTTTTATGACAACGAGGTGGTGGATATCGCCCGGAAGCTTAAGCCTTCCGCCCGCGGCGAGATGGAGATCACGGACATCAACCGGACTTATCTGGATCGGGGCAGCCTGAAAGTTGAGCTTTTGGGCCGGGGGTTTGCCTGGTTGGATACCGGAACCCATGAAGCTCTCCAGCAGGCCGCCAGCTTCGTGCGAACGATCCAGGAAAGACAGGGACTCAAGATCGCCTGCGTGGAGGAGATTGCTTTTCGCCTGGGTTACATCGATGCACCGCAGCTTCAAAACCTTGCCGCCGAGTATTCGAAAAACGACTACGGGCGGTATCTGGTTGAACTGGCCGCTGAAGATCCCCACGCCGCACACCATGATCGGCCGGATGTCGTGCCTGCCCGGTGAAATGCTTTCCACTTATTATCGTACCAACCGTTTTTCTTTTTTCCCACAGACAGGGTTAAAATAAAACCGTCCGGTCGAAGCGTTTCGTAAAACCAATTGTAAACGGCGAGCTCCTGAGTTTTGGCAAGATGTCGTTGGAAACCTGCCGGGCCGCTGCGGCGCATGTATTTTCTTGACAGGGTTGTGCATACGGAGTAGATAGACGAGTTTAAAAAAAACCCGTGTGAGGGGGATTCAATGGACTACAAGAAAACACTCAATCTTCCGTCAACCAAGTTTCCCATGAGGGCCAACCTGGCGAAACAGGAGCCGGAACAGTTAAAAGCCTGGTATGCAGCTGGTTTGTACGAACAGATTCGCGAGACCTCCCAGGGAAGGGAAAAATTTATTCTCCATGACGGTCCGCCGTACGCCAATGGCTACATTCATATTGGGACAGCGCTCAATAAAATATTAAAAGACATTATCGTGCGTTCAAAACAGATGACCGGCTACGATGCCGTTTATGTTCCTGGCTGGGACTGCCACGGGCTTCCCATCGAGCACAATGTGGACAAGGAGGTCGGGGATAAGAAAAAGACGCTTTCCAAGTCCCAACTGCGCCGGTTGTGCCGCACCTATGCCCACAAATTCATCGACATTCAGCGCGAGGAATTCAAACGTCTCGGCGTGATGGGGGAGTGGGACAATCCCTACCTGACCATGAATTATGTATACGAGGCCACTATCGCCCGGGAGTGCGGCAAGTTTGCCAAAAACGGCAGCCTGTTTCGCAGCAAAAAGCCGATTTACTGGTGTCCTACCTGCCAGACCGCTCTGGCCGAGGCGGAAATAGAATACAATGATGCCTCCACGCCATCGATTTATGTCAAGTTTTTACTACAGGACGATCTGAGCGGCCGGCTGCCGGAGCTGGCCGGCAAAAAGGTTTTTGTTCTCATCTGGACCACCACGCCCTGGACCATTCCGGCGAACCTGGCCATTGCGCTGCACCCTGATTTCGAATATGTCGCCGTCGATGTCGGTGGCAACGAGGTTTACATCCTGGCCCGGGAACTGGTGGACGCCTGCATGCAGACCTTCGGCATTACGGATTTTACCGTCCTGGGCGGCATCGATCCGAAGGACCTTGAAAAAAAGCACTGCGTTCATCCGCTGTATCCGCGGGACTCTCTGCTTATTCTGGGCTCCCATGTAACCCTGGATGCCGGTACCGGCTGCGTGCATACCGCTCCCGGCCATGGCCGCGAGGACCACGATGTGGGGCTGCTCTATGGGTTGGATGTTTATTCGCCTGTTGATGACCGGGGCTGCTTCACTGAGGATGTCGAATTTTTTAACGGCCAATTTGTTTTTGATGCCAACAAGACCATCAGCGAAAAGCTTGGGCAAGTCGGGGCCCTGGTGCATGGGCACAGCATGCAGCATTCCTATCCGCACTGTTGGCGCTGTAAGGGCCCGGTGATTTTCAGGGCTACTGCCCAGTGGTTTATCTCCATGGATAAAACCGGCTTGCGGCGCAAATCGCTGCAGGCCATTGATGATGTCAGCTGGATACCCGCCTGGGGCCGGGAGAGAATTTTCGGGATGATTGAAAGCCGGCCGGACTGGTGTGTTTCCCGGCAGCGTGCCTGGGGGGTTCCGATTACCGTATTTTACTGCGAGGACTGCGGAAACCTGCTGCTCGATGACGACATCATGCAGCGGGTATACCGGCTGTTTGAAGAGCACGGGGCGGATATCTGGTTTGAAATGGACGTCGACGATTTTGTGCCCGAAGGCACTGCATGCTCCAAGTGCGGCAGCCGGCATTTTAAAAAGGAAAACGATATTCTCGACGTGTGGTTTGATTCCGGTGTAAGCCATGCGGCGGTGCTGGAAAAGCGCCCGTATATGAAATGGCCGGCGGATCTTTACCTCGAAGGCAGTGATCAGCACCGCGGATGGTTCCACAGTTCCCTGTTGACGGCCGTGGGCACGCGCAGCCGGGCACCCTATGAAGCGGTGCTAACCCATGGTTTTGTGGTGGATGCCGAGGGCCGTAAAATGTCCAAGTCCATCGGCAATGTGATTGCGCCTTCGCAAGTCATCGATAAATACGGGGCCGAGATTTTGCGCCTGTGGGTTTCAGCCTCTGATTATCGCGAGGATATCCGAATTTCCGACAATATCTTAAAACAGCTCGCCGACGCCTACCGGCGCATCCGCAACACGAGCCGCTTTATGCTGGGCAACCTCTATGATTTCAACCCTCAAAAAGATGCGGTGGCATATGAGAATATGCCGGAAATTGATCGCTTCGCCTTGCACCAGCTGCAGGTGCTGGTCGAAAAAGTGCACCAGGCCTATGATTCCTATGCGTTTCACTTGATCTATCATGCACTTTTCAATTATTGCACGCTGGACCTGTCGGCTTTTTACCTGGATGTACTCAAGGACAGGCTGTACACCTCGCCACCGCGTTCTGTAAGGCGGCGCAGCGCACAAACCGTTTTGCACCTTGTAACGGACACCATTGCCCGGGTGATGGCCCCCATACTTCCGTTTACCGCTGATGAAATCTGGCGGTACATGCCCGGGGCAGATCACCGGTCGACCAGTATCCACCTGGAGCTGCTGCCGGTGGCTGATAATGCTTTTAAAGATGACGTTCTGGCCGCGCGCTGGGAATACCTGCTGAATATTCGTGGGGAAACAACCAAGGCCCTGGAGGAGGCCCGCAGTCGCAAGATCATCGGGCATCCCCTGGACGCTGCGGTAACCATTGGCGCTACCGGGGAGATCTTTGACGCCTTGCAGCCCTATGCCGATGAGTTGCGGTCGCTGCTGATTGTCTCCGAGGCTTGGCTGGCTAAAGAGACTACCCTTGAAGGAGCCTTTGAAAGCACTGACATTCCAGGGCTGACCGTCGGGGTGGTGCCGGCAGCCGGGCCAAAATGTGAACGTTGCTGGGTGCATGACACTTCCGTGGGCACCGATGAACGGCAGCCGACGGTCTGCCGTCGTTGCCTGGATGTGCTGGCGCAAATCGACTGATGGCCAAAAACAAATACACAAGGCTGGCGGTGGTAGCCGGGCTGGTCGTGCTGTGCGACCAGGTTTCAAAGGCGCTGATTTTAAAAAACCTGCCGCTTCATCACAACATTGCCGTCATTGCCGGTTTGTTTGACATCGTACATGTTCACAATCCGGGCGGGGCCTTCGGGTTGATGGCCGGCATGGGCTCCGGCTTGCGCACCGTGGTTTTTCTTTTCATTTCATCTCTGGCCGTGGGGTTGATTTTGTATTTTTATCTCAAGACGCCTCCCACCCACCGGTTGCTGGCCATCGGATTTGCGCTGATTTTTGGCGGCGCCATTGGCAACCTGATCGACAGGCTTCGCTTTGGAATTGTGGTGGACTTCATCGATGTTTACATCGGCACGTATCACTGGCCGGCATTTAATGTCGCCGACAGTGCGATTACGGTGGGGATTTTCATCTTCCTTTTTCATCTGCTGTTTAAAAAAATGCCGCTCTAACCGGTCACTGTTTGCGGTTCGGATGCCGAAAAATATGTGGCCTATCCACGATAACGATGCCTGAAATCAGTTATAAAGAACTGAAGAAATACTTGCAGCAACACCCAAACGATCCGTTGGCTCCCGTGGTCCTGATTTTCGGGGAGGAGGTACTGGCAAAAAGTGCATTTGACGAGCTTTTGGATGTGCTGGTGCCACCGTCTGGACGCAGCATCAACTATGACCTTGTTGACGGCACGCGGGAAAATATTCACGAGGTGATCGCGCGGGTCAAAACGTTTTCCCTGATGCCCGGCCGCAAAGTGGTGGCGCTGCGCAATTCACGAATTTTTTATACCGGAAGCGACAAAAGCCGGCTGCTTGAAAATACGCGCAAGGCCCACGCAGAAAATGACATTAAAAAGGCGGCCGGATATTTTTTGAGCATGATGGGGCATTTGCACCTTTCTTTTGAAGATGTCGCCGGAGCCAGCCGGGCCCAAAGCATGGGGTTGGCCGGCACTGCAGACGGCGATGATGCCTTAATCGATGATATTCTTGCCTATTGCCTGGAAAAAGGACTGTCCGTACCGTCAGGTGCGGGAGACAGCCGGGTTTTACAGCGGGCCGTTGAAAATGGTTTTCCGGAAGCCAACCACCTGGTCATTACCACAGATGTGGTGGACAAACGACGGGGACTGTACAAGGCCATCAGCAGCAAAGGCCTGGTGATAAACTGCTCGGTGCCCAAAGGCGCGCGACGGGCAGACCGCATGGCCCAGCAATCGGTGCTGGTTGAAAAAATGAAGTCGATTCTGGCGCCCGCAGGGAAGACCATGGATCAGGCCGCTTACATGGCTCTTTTTGAAATGACCGGCTTCGACCTGTCGATTTTTTCCAGCAACCTGGAAAAATTGATCAGCTACACCGGTGAACGGTCGCAGATTACCACCGGGGATGTGCAGGCCGCTTTAAAGCGCTCGCGCAAAGACCCGGTTTACGAATTGACCAATGCCCTGGCCGAACGCCGTGCCGATCAGGCACTTTTTTTCCTGGGCTCCATGCTTGCATCCGATCTTCATCCCCTGCAGGTGCTCGCCGCCCTGGTAAACCAGGTCAGAAAGCTGCTATTGATCAGGGATTTCATGGACAGTCCATACGGAAGACAGTGGCAGACTGCCGGTTCCTATGATTATTTTCGGCAGCAGGTCGTACCGGCGATGGGCGATTATGACCGTGACCTGCTCGACCGGCTCGAAAGCTGGCAGGGGATGCTGGCTGAAGATGTGGATTTGAAAGCGCCCGTGTCCGCCCAAAAGAAGAAAACCAGGAAAAAAACGCTGTCTCCGGATTTGATGATTGCCGGAAATCCGAAAAATGCCTATCCTATTTTTCAGTTGTTTAAAAAAGCCCGGGGATTTACCAAAGATGAACTGGTCAACGCCGTGGGCCTTCTGCACGCAGCAGACAGACAGTTCAAGTCGGGTGCCGAGTCTCCAAAATTAATTCTGGAAAAGGTCATTCTGGAAATTTGCGGCACTCGCACCGGATCGTTGGTGCCATGAGGACCAAGCGCGTATTTTTTAGCTTGCACTGAAGAGCTGCCGGCGGTTTTCTGCCGGCTTCCGGCTCCGGTGGGCCAGGCCGTCTACACCAGGACCGGACAGGGAGTGACATCATGGGTTTTATCCGGGAGCAGGAACAAAAGCTTGCCCGTCGCTTTTTGAGATGGCAGTATCAAAAACTGGAAAAGCCGCTTCCCGGTGACGCCAAACTGGCAGACGAGGCAGCAAAAATCGTTGAGGAAGCTCACCGCATTGCCCGCCGGAGGGGTAAAAACGTGCTGTCCATCATCAAGGAACTGGTGGCCGATTTGAAAAAATAGCAACCCGTTTTTATCCGTTTACCGGCTTGACCGCCGGCCAGCAAGCCCCTAAGAATGCCACATTACCGGGTTGTCGTCGAGATGATCGGTGACGATGCGCCCGATTTCGTCCAGGCGGGCCAGTTCGTCTGCGGACAGGGATACGTCGGCCGCCTGTGCATTTTCCACCGCCTGGTCCGCGTTGCGGGCGCCGGCGATGGCACAGGTGCCGGCGTGGGAAATGACCCATGCCAGGGCCAGTTGTCCCATGCTGTACCCCTTTTTGTCGGCCAGCGGCTGCAGCTTTTCCAGTGCCTGGAGGACGCGTTTATAATGGTCCGGCTCGAACAGCCGGTTGCCACTGCGGTGATCCGCTTTTTCAAATTTTGGATCGGCGCCGAATTTTCCGGTCAGCAGCCCCTGGGCCATGGACGAATATGCCAGAACCGTGATACCGTTTGCCACGCAGTAAGGCATGGCGTCTTTCTCAACATGCCGCCAGAACAGGGAGTAAGGGGGCTGAAGACTGTCAATACGGCCGTATCCGGCGGCTTGCTCCAGTTGAGCGCGGGAAAAATTTGACACCCCGATGGCCCGGATCTTTTCCTGGTGCTGCAGTTCGTTCATGGCTGCCATGGTTTCTTCAATGGGAACGCTGGGGGTTCCGAATGAACCCGCCGGCCAGTGAATCTGGTAAAGGTCAATGGTGTCGGTGTTTAAGTTTTTCAGGGATCGGTGACAGGCGTCCATCACCTGGTCGTATTTGAGGTGGTTGGCAAAGACCTTGGTCGCCAGCACGACCCGGTCACGTACGTCAGCCAGGGCTGCACCGACAATACGCTCCGAATGACCCCTGCCGTACGCTTCGGCGCTGTCAAAGGTCGTGATGCCGGCCTCAAAAGCGGCGCGAATGGCCCGGGTGGTCACGGCGTCATCTATTCCGGCCCACATCTGTTTTCCGGCCTGCCAGGTGCCCATAACGACCGCAGAGATTTGCAGTTCCGATTTGCCCAGTGTGCGAAGTTTCATAGGTTGCTCCAATGGTTGCGGCCTGAAATTCCGGGTGCGTGTTTTTGCCGCTTTTAAAAAAAATGGCAAATGTTTAAAAAAAGACTTGATTTGTGTTTTCAGGCTTGCTAAATGCCCTCATTTATAGTGCTTGAAATATCCGGCACGTGATCTTTAAAACCACCGAAACGTTATCGGGTTTATTCATTTAGCCTGAGCCGTATACATAGGACATGTGCGAGTAAATTTAGCCTCCCACTGCTGCGGCTCAGGCTTTTTTTATCCGCCGATGGCGCTCATGCGGCCGTTGACCCGCAGCGAGTTGCCGGCGGCCAGGTTGTGGTCGGATGGTTTGTGGCGCACTGCTTTCAGGAAAATTTCAGCAAGCTGTTCGTCCGAGCACCCGTTTCTCAGGGGGCCTTTGAGATCCTCGTGGCGGTCGGATAAAAGGCAGGGCCGGAGTTGTCCGCTGGCGGTTAGCCGCAGACGATTGCAGCGGTCACAGAAATGGTGGCTCAAGGCGTGGATAAAGCCGACCTCGCCTATGGCGCCCTCAAAGCGATAGCGCTGGGCCGGGCCGTCGTTTACCGAGTTGCGGACAGCAATGAGCTGGCCCAGGGCACTGCAGATGCGTTTTTTGATTTCCGGTGCCAGCAGCAGCGGCCCGTTGCCCATCTGGGACTCGCCGATGGGCATGTATTCAATGAAGCGGATGTGCAGGGGATAGTCAAAAGACAGTCGCGCCATGTCCGTCAGTTCGTCATCATTGATGCCGTTGAGGGCCACGACATTGAGTTTGATCGGATGAAATCCCATTTCCATGGCCTTTTCGATTCCCTGCCAGATGCGATCGAAAAGATCAACCCCCGTAATTTGCTCATATTTTTTTCGGTTCAGCGTATCCAGGCTGATATTGATGCGCCGGATCCCTGCGGCTTTAATTTTTCCAAGGTTGTCTTTTAACGTCACACCGTTGGTGGTCAGCGACAGGTCCGTGAGGCCCTCGATGAGGCTGAGGCGGTGCAAAAATTCGTACACGCCCTTGCGCACGAGCGGTTCACCTCCTGTCACCCGAATCTTGGTAATCCCCAGTTTGACCCCGATGCGCACGATCCGCAAGATTTCTTCGTACTTTAAAATTTCTGTGTGGGGCAGTCGCGGGATGAGATGCCGGGGCACGCAATAGATGCATTTCAGGTTGCAGCGGTCGGTAATGGAAATACGCAGGTAATTCAGGTGCCGGTTATAAGGGTCTATCAGTTTCAATGCAGCCAATTTTGTAAATCCTATTCAAAGCGGTTAATTGGTTATATTTTGTTTTTCACGGTATTCGGGAATTTCGATCATGGGCGGACGCTCGAGCCCTTCTATTTTCGTGATATTTGGCTGGAATCGGTTTTCTACCAGGTTGTACTGGATAATTTCATCGAAAAGCGTTTCCTTCAAATCGATCAATCCCAGGTCCCGCTGCCGGTTGAAAAATGTTTTTAAAATAGCGAAGGACATTTTTCCCAGGGCCTTGGTGTCCTGGTTGCGATGGATGCGGCGGTCCAGATCCACCTGGGCGATGACGTCCAGGCCCCATTTGCGGTAAATATCCAGGATCATACTGGTTTCAATGCCGTAGCCGATCGGAAAAGGGATTTGCTCAAATATTTCGCGATAGCCGGCATATTCTCCCGAAAGGGGTTGGAGGATCTGGGTAAGCTCCGGGAAGAAGAGGGAAAACAGGGGCCTGACCACCAGTTCCGTAACCCGTCCCCCCCCGGTGGGCCGTATCCTGTTTTTGCCGATGGAAATCGGCCGGTCATAGAAGGCCTTGACATATTTTATGCGATCATGCAAAAGCAGTGGGCCGATCAGGCCATAGGCGAACCGGTGGTGGATATTTTTAATATCCGCATCTATATAGACGATAATATCTCCGCGGGTAATGTAAAGGGCCTTCCAGAGATTTTCGCCTTTGCCCTTGAATTTTTCCAGATGGGGCAAGATATTGTTGGCATCATACACATCCGCGCCATAAGAGCGGGCAATGTCCACGGTATGGTCGGTGGAGCCGGAGTCGATGACGACTATCTCATCGACCAGTGGATAACGTGTCATGAGCTCGGACTTCATGATGATGATTTCTTTGGCAATTGTTTTTTCTTCATTCAGGGTGGGCAGACACAACGATATGGTGAGTTTTTTTTTCTGCTTTTCCTCCACCAGCCGGAAAAGATGCTTGAAATCCGAGTAATGAAAGGTGTTTTTTTCAAGCCAGTTATTGTTCATCGCACGCCCCGTCATCAATGGCCTTTAGAACGCCGACCACCTGAGCGATTCCCTTGAACATGGGTTCAATTTCCATGGTGGCGTTTTCAGTGTAATAGTTTTGTCCGTGGGTGATGCCCACCGTCACTGCGGGTATCTTGCGGGAAAGAAAGATGGACAGCGCTGATTCGGTTGACTTGCTGATCGGTTTGATGCCCAATGCCTCGATGATCGCTGCTGTGACTTTGACCAGCGGGTGGTTGAATTTCAACCGGGCCGCTTTCAGGTTGCTGATGATTCTTAGGATCAGGTCGACGTCGTTTTCGTGAGCGATCCCGTCTGCGATATCCTTGATGTCATTGTAGATCGATTTGACCATTTTATGGGAATCGCTGCGAATTTCAAATCCCAGGGAGGCCTCGTGGGCGGTTTTCCCATGGTTGGCGCCGCCGGATATTTTTCCGAGGACGATGTGCGCACGCGGTCTCTGGGACAGCCGCAGGTTCATGATTTCATTGATAACTTCGTTCAGGATCAAAATCGCATTGGGCATGTGTTTGTGGATCACGCCTTTTTCTTCGGTAATGCTGCAGTCGATTTCACCGCGGATCATGCCGTCCGAGAAATA
>JAOZSC010000360.1 GCA_029939875.1 Desulfobacterales bacterium | reverse complement strand
CAGCTACGGGCCATGGAGGCCGGATTAAGAACCTTTGCCACCACCGTGCGGAAAATGCCCTACCGGGGTCGCGACAGCCTGTGGGCCGCCAGTGCCATATTTTACCCCTATGCCCTGGTGCTGATCACACCCCGCGAAGCCATCCAGCAGCCGGCAAAAAGTACTGAAAAACTCATCCGGCAGCTTATGAAGGGCCAGTTTCAATTTTCATTGATCCTGCTGCTGGCAACCACCCTGGCGGCCATCCTGTTGACGGTTTTGTTTTCGCGAACCGTCACCCGCCCTCTGCAGGCCCTTATGGAAGGCATCCGGCAGCGCGCGGCCGGCAGACTGGACACCCAGGTCAACATCGCTTCCCGGGATGAATTCGGAGCGCTGGCGCAGGTGTTCAACGACATGGCCCCTTTGCTGGAAGAACATATCCGCCTGGAACATTCCCTGGCCCTGGCCACGGAGGTGCAGCGCAACCTGTTGCCTTCCAAAGACCCAAAAATTGAAGGCCTGGATATTTCAGGCCGCAGCAGTTTCTGTGACCAGGTCGGCGGCGACTACTACGATTATCTGGTGGTCGGCAAGCACAAGGAGGGCAAATTGGGGGTGGTCATCGCAGATGTGAGCGGACACGGCGTTCCCGCCGCCCTGCTCATGACCACCGCCCGGGCGCTGCTGCATCAGCGTGCCGCGTTTCCGGGCTGCATCGACTGCGATCTTTCGGATATAAACCGGCAGCTGTGTCGCGATATCGGCGACTCCGGGCGTTTTGTCACCCTGCTGTACGCCGAGTTCGATGTCCGAGCCAAAACCGTCCGCTGGGTCAGGGCCGGACATGATCCGACCATGATCTATGATCCGCAGTCAGATGCCTTTGACCAGCTGGACGGCCAGGGAATGGCCATGGGGGTTTCTGAAAATGCCGCTTATGCGGAATATTTGCGGGACATTAAACCGGGACAAATCTTTGCTTTCGGCACCGACGGCATCTGGGAAACACGCAATGCCAGCGATGAGTTGTTCGGCAAGGATCAGCTTCGAAAATTAATCCGTGACCATGCCGACGAGCCGTCAGAGGCGATAATCGATGCCGTCATGCAGGCGGTGGCCAATTTTCGCGGTGACCGCCAACAGGAGGATGATGTCACCCTGGTAATCGTCAAAACTGTACGGTGATCCCTTACTCATTGAATATTTACCCTAAAACGAAGAGAAAGATAATTCTGATGAAAATACGCAAAATCACCTCATTAACCGCATTGGTATCTTTTATCCTGCTGATTCTAAACAGTGTCGTTCTGTACATCGTACCTTCCGGCCGTGTGGCCTACTGGTCAGACTGGCGCCTGTGGGGGCTGACCAAAACCCAGTGGGGCAATCAGCATATCATTGTCGGCGTGCTGTTTCTGATCGCAATTGCCCTGCATATCTATTACAACTGGAAACCGATTGTCTCATATCTGAAAAACAAAGCCCGACAATTTAAGCTGTTCACCAAAGATTTCAACATCGCACTGGTTATCAGCATGATCTGTGTCGTCGGCGCCTACGTTGAAGTGCCGCCGTTTAACTGGGTGCTGGATTTCAGCGAATCCATAAAAAATACGGCCGCGCAAAAATACGGGGAGCCACCCTATGGCCACGCAGAGCTTTCAACGCTAAAAACATTTTCTTTGCGAACCGGCCTTGACCTGGCCGGCAGCATGAGGCGGCTCAAAAACGCCGGCGTCCGGTTTGAAAATGAAAAACAGACCCTGCTGCAAATCGCCAAGCTCAACAAAATGACCCCCCAGCAGGTCTACCTTGCCATGAAAGTGGAGGAAAAACCGGGCGCAGTGAAATCCCTGCCGGACAGCCCGCCAAAAGGGATGGGAAAACGCGCGATCGCTGATATCTGCCGGGAATATAACCTAAAACTCTCAGCAGTCTTGCAGGCCTTTGCCGACAACGGTATTACAGCGACCGGTGACAGTACTTTCAAGCAGATCGCAGAGGAGCATAAAATCAGCTCCGGTGATGTCTACCAAATCTTGAAAAATGCAACCACGAGAAACCCATGAACTTGAACCATCACGTCCGATAACCTGGCGCGGAACTCCGCCCCATGGCCTTTATGTCCAAACTCATCCTGGAGTGGCTCCTTCGCCAGGCTCGAATTTGCGAATTCGTGATGGCGCTGCTTCAAAAAAAAACAGGTTGAAACCCCACCAATATCGAAGGAAAGGTTTCCATGCTAAAGCTTATCATTGTCAGCGCGATTATTTTCGTTCTGGCCGTGGTCATGACCATGGCCGGCAGGGGTGGCGGTAATTTTTACGTCCTGACACTGGTGCTGGTCGGTATGCCCATGCACCAGGCTGCCACCACCGGGCAGTTTATCCTCTTTATGACCGCTTTTGCGGCCATGTTTATTTTTCAGAAACACAAAAAGGTTTCCTGGGCCCTGGCCCTGTTTATCGGGCCCTTGACGGCTTTGACGGCCCTGGCTGGTGGCTACCTATCGCACCAGTTTTCCGGATTTGCCTTAAAACTCGTATTTTCCGGCATGCTGGCATTGGCCGGGGGCCTGATGCTTTTTCCGATCAACGAAAAAGAAGCCAACCTCAGCCTTAAAAAACATGGCTTCTGGCGCCTTAAATCTGCGGAAAGCACCTAGGTCGTCAACCTGTGGGTCGCCCTGCCGGTGATTTTGTTGTCGGGCTTCGGCTCCGGCATGGTGGGGGTCTCCGGGGGATCGTTTCTGGTTCCCCTGATGGTTCTGGCCTGCCGAGTCCCGATGCACATCGCCGTCGGTACGGCTTCGACGCTCATCGGCGCCACGGCCCTGATGGGTTTTACCGGCCATGCCCTCCAGGGGGACTTCAACCCGCTGTGGGCGATCCCGCTGGCATTGGTGACCATTGTGGGGGGTGTTCTGGGAGGAAAGATTGCCGTCAGGTCACAGCCGAAACACCTCAAACAGCTTTTTGCCTACACCACGCTGCTGGCCGCCCTTTTTATGCTGATCAACGCCTTTTATTCGCAGTAAAAAGCGCCTGGTTTTGCTGCTGGAAAGCGACGGTTGAATTTTTTTAATTGTGGTTTAAGGACTTGATCAACAAAATCATCCGGTGCTATGCTGGTGATCCAGGAAAGTGGTTGCCAACGGTAAACCTCAACGTTGCATAAACAACATGGCAAACAATATCTGATGGGCTGGTATTATTTTCGATATCACAATGAGCGCACCATCTTGAGGAAATCCCATTGGGTGGATTTAAAGGATGGGGTCTTTTCGCCATGTTGTTTACCCTCCGGGAAAGCCGGAGGACTTCAGATCCTGTGTTGTCAAGGGATTGCGGTATAACAATACAGCTTCACCCTTGACGCCTGGGCTCTGAAGCCCTCCGACTTTTGCAACACTAAGGTGAAGGAAATAACCCATGCTGTTTCCGGTTTCCGGTGTTCAGACTCCGCTGTGGCTGCCGCCGGCGGTGGCCTTCGGTATTTCGTTTTTCACCTCCATGGGAGGGGTCAGCGGGGCCTTTCTGCTGCTGCCGTTTCAGGTCAGCATACTGGGTTACAGCGCCCCGTCGGTGAGCGCTACCAACCAGGTGTTCAACATCGTGGCCATTCCCAGCGGCGTTT
>JAOZSC010000027.1 GCA_029939875.1 Desulfobacterales bacterium | reverse complement strand
CTTTCGGAAACCCCATCGGAACGCAGAACCCCATACCGGGCGGCCACCGCCCCATGGGGCCAAAAATCCGACAGCACCGGAAACCACAGCTTGCCCATCTGTTTGGTCCAGGCGTACAGGGTGGGGATATTATCCACCGTAATGCCCAGCAAAACGGCATCGTTTTCATCAAACATTTCTTTGACAATGTTGTAGCCCGGCCACTGGTCGGAACACACCGGCGTCCAGGCCGCCGGGACAAAGGACAGCATCACGTTTTTTTTGCCCCGGTACTGGCTTAAAGTGATTCTGTCTCCGGAAACCGCCGGCAGGGTAAAGTCCGGGGCCAACTCACCGACTTTTACTTTCAATTTGCTGTCAACGGGTTTTAACTGCCCCGGATTATATATATTGTCCTTGAATGCGGCCGATGCGCCAAAAACAGGGGCCAGCATCTGGGTGACCCAAAAAACCGTCAGCGTGCCAATAAAAATTACCGTTTTCATGCTCAACACCTCCTGGTAAATTGGAACCCCTAAATAGGAGATACCATAAAACCGACGTCAATTACCGGTCGCTTATTTCAGTCCTGAATTTTTTAACAACCTTTGCATCAGGGTATCGGCATCCGGGGCTCCGCCGAGCTTGGAATAAAAAATCCGGTAGGTGCCGTTTCCCAGGATGCGCATGCCGATAAAGTAGGGCGTTCGCACCTGCCCCAGTTTCTTGTGGAGGGTAAAATCACCATCGGCAAACAGGGGAAATGGAATTTTATAGACCTTTCTAAAATATTTGACCTCAAAAGGGGAGTTGCCGACCCCGATGCCGATGAGTTTGACTTTGCCGGCCAGGTTCGGATCGCTTTCAATTTTGCGGTACATCTCGTTGACGGAAGGAGCCTCCTTCTGGCAAAACGGTCAGTACATGCTGAAAATTTCGATCAGCACCACCTCGGCGGCAATCTCGGGGATGGTAAAAGTTGTTTTTCCGGAAACTCCCAGGTATTGCTGAAATTGCGGATTTTTCGGTACCGCAAAGCTCATCTCGGGAAACTGCCCGCCTTCGGCCGGCGGTTGGGAGTCCGCGCCGGCTAAGCCGGCAAAAATAAAAAAGCAGCCTGCCAGTATCGCTAAAAATTTTGGTAATATTCTCATCGGATAGAGCCTCCTTAATATTGCAAAATATAAAACAGCATCGGCGGCAGGTCAAACGGTTATTATCGAGTTGGCAGCCCATCAGCCCCAGCTATGGGAAGTCCACCATGGCTTGGCTGCTTTAAAAAAAATCTTTTAATACAGAACAAACTCTGGTAATGTGCCGCATGTTTTGGGCGGGCGAAACATCAGTCCGGTTGGCGACAGGATAACTTGCAGTTGAAAGGGGTTGCTTGATGAAGTGGTTGCTAAACAGGTCGGCGGTATTCGTGGGACTCATCTTGATCCTTTCCGTATCGGTTTACGCCTCAAATGAGAAAGCCACCGATCAGCCGAATTTGCATCTGGCATCAGACAATCCAGCGGCAGAAAGCAGTCCCACAGAAGCGGTCCATGAAGGCACCAGCGGCAGCCATGCACCCGGACATCCGGACCTGGGCGCCGTGCTGCCACTGTGGAGCTGCATCCCGTTTGCCTGCATGCTGCTATCCATTGCGCTGTGGCCCCTGTTGATGCCCGATTTCTGGCATCACCATTTCGGTAAAATTTCCGCTTTCTGGGCGGCCGCCATGGCCATCCCCTTTTTGATCGTCTTCCGGGGCAATGCCCTGCATGAAATCCTGCACATTATCCTGGCCGACTACATTCCTTTCATTATTTTGCTGTGGTCCCTGTTCACCGTTTCCGGCGGTATCCTGCTGCGCGGCACCCTGCGGGGGACCCCCCTGGTCAATGTCCTCATGCTGGCTGTCGGCACCCTGCTGGCCTCCTGGATGGGCACCACCGGAGCGGCCATGCTGATGATCCGGCCCTTTTTGCGGGCCAACAATTACCGCAAAAACAGGACCTTTATGGTGGTGTTCTTCATTTTCCTGGTCGCCAACGTGGGTGGCTCGCTGACCCCCCTGGGGGATCCGCCGCTTTTTTTAGGGTTTTTGCACGGCGTGTCCTTTTTCTGGACCCTCAAGCTCTTTCCCCATATGTTGACGGTGGTTATCCTGCTGCTGGTGATCTACTTTTTCCTGGACAGCTACCATTATCGCAAGGAATCGGCCGCCCCCCCGAAGGATGAAAGCGATGAGCCGCTGAAACTGGAAGGCTATCACAACCTGATTTTTCTGGTCGGTATCATCGGCGCGGTGCTGATGAGCGGTGTGGTGGACTGGGGGGAGATCAACGTCTTGGGCATTCATCGCGCGGTGCAGGACTGGGTGCGCGACGGTCTGCTGGTAGCCATGGGAATCCTGTCGCTGGTGACCACATCTGTAAGGGTCCGTGAGGACAACGAATTCGGCTGGTTTCCCATCATTGAGGTGGCCTACCTGTTTATCGGGATCTTTATCACCATGATCCCCTGCCTGCTGATTTTAAAAGCCGGATCCCACGGTGCGCTGGCATTTTTGATCAACGCTGTCACCCGGCCGGTTCATTATTTCTGGGTGGCCGGCACGCTTTCCAGTTTTCTGGACAATGCGCCGACCTATCTGACCTTTTTTAACACGGCTCTGGGGAGTTTCTATGCGGAAATGACGGAAGCCCAGGCGGTACCGCTGCTGATGACCCAGAACGCCATCTATCTCGAGGCCATTGCCGCCGGGTCGGTATTTTTCGGCGCCTGCAGTTATATCGGCAACGCACCGAATTTTATGGTGCGTTCGATTGCCGAACAAACCGGAACCCCGATGCCGAGCTTTTTCGGTTATATACTGAAGTACAGCCTGGTATTTTTAATCCCGTGTTTCGTGGTGGTCACCTTTATTTTCTTTTAAATACCTAATCCGGATAAACCGGAACCAAAATAAAATCAAACCACGAAGGCCACGAAGAACACAAAGAAAAAAATAAAAACCATGACTTTAAGGTTGCTTCGCGAACTTCGTGCCCTTCGTGGTAAAAAATGTTTTGCCACAAAATGCAAATAAATTACGATTAAGAGACTAAACGATAGCATAAAATGATCAAAGACCTGTTTCAGTCCCATATTGCCTTTGTCGGCGGCGGCCGATTTTGTAAAACACTGCTGGAGCTGCTGTACAGTGACATTTTTGCCGACCGGCGTCCGTCAATTATCGGGGTTTCCGACATCAATGAACAGGCCGTGGGACTGCAGTATGCCAAAAAACTGGGGATCTTTACCACCAATGATTACCGCAAACTGTACCGGCTGGAAAATCTGCAGGTTCTCATCGAGCTGACCTGGGACATCGACCTGGGCAACGAACTGAACGAGACCAAGCCCGCCGGGGTGAAATTTTTCAACCACATTGAATCGAGGGCCCTGTGGGATTTTCTTCAGCTGGAGCGCGAAAAGAGAAAAGCGCTCGGCGAACTGCAACAGCACCCGAAAGTCGATGGAGAAATCATCAGTCTGTTTGAGCTTTTCGCCAACCGGCTGGAAAAAGTTGTCACCCAGAGAAACTTCCGCTACATTGAAATCGAAAAAGAACTGGTCACCAGCGAGAGAGCGACGGCCCAGATCATCGAGGGCAGCACGATTCCCACCTTTGTGATCAACAAGGACCACATTACCACCCACTGGAACAAGGCCTGCGAGAATCTCACGGGATATGCGGCCGCTTCCATCTGCGGAACCAACAAACAGTGGACGCCGTTTCGAGAAACAGAGCGCCCCACCATGGCGGATCTGATCCTCGATGGAGTGGGTGAAAAAGAGGTCTGGAAATACTATGGCACGCGCTGGCGCAAGTCCGCTTTGATTGAAGGGGCTTACGAGGCCGAAGAGTATTTCCCGCACCTGGGTAGAAATGGCAAGTGGATCTGGTTCACGGCTGCTCCCATCAAGGCACCGGACGGCACGACCGTCGGGGCGATTGAAACCCTGTGGGATAAAACTGAAGATAAAAAGGCCGAGGAGGAAAAGGAACGCTACACCCGGGAGCTGGCCACCCTGTGCTCAATCTATGCTGCCCTGAATGTCCCATTGGAGCTCGAAGACCGGCTGGACGCTGCCAATGAGGCCATCAGCAACTTTTTATCTGCGGAGGCCATTTGCATCTACCTGCTGGAACCTGACGGAAATTTCAGGCTGAAATACACCTACGGTTCACCGGAAAACACATGCGAAAAAATGGTCATGGCTGATAAAAACAGTATCATCCAGCGGGTAGCTCAAAAGGGAGAATTAACGATATTTGAAAACATCGCTGATGGCGGCAATGGTGAAATTAGGATCCTGGCCAAAGAAGGCTTAAAATCCATGGCCTACATTCCCATCAGCACCAAGGAGAACAAAGTTTTTGGGGTTATTCGCATCGGTACCAAAACCTCCAAATATTTTGCCCCCGAAGAAAAAAACGTCCTTGAACTCATCGGCAACCGGGTTGGGGCGGCCATTGAAAATTCCATGCTGCAGCAGGAGCTGAAAAGGTCCGAAGAAAAATACCGGTCCCTGTTTGAAAATGACCCCAACCCGACGTTTATTCTGGACAGCAACAGCTTTTCAATCCTGGATACCAATCAAAGAGCCCAGGACAGCTATGGCTATACCCGTGATGAACTGCTGGGAATTTCATTTCTTCAGTTAGGTGAAGACAGCGATGAAGAGTTGACGCAAGGCTTGAAAAATCTGTCACCCGGCCAGTCCGTTCTTTTCACCAAAAAACGGCATTTCCGCAAAGGTGAAAAGCCGTTTTATGTCAACATCAACATGAGCTCTGCCAAATACGGCGACCGGGATGTGATCATTGCCTCCAGCACGGACATTACCGAAGTCGTGGAGAAAGAAACCCAGTTGATTCAGGCCGGTAAAATGACGACCCTGGGGGTGATGGCTGCCGGGATGGCCCATGAAATCAATCAGCCGTTGAATGTCATCCAGGTGTGTGCCGACTTTTTTTTAAAAATGCTCAACCGGGGCCAGCCCATCAGCGATGAAGACCTGAGGACCATGGCCAATGACATTGTCGCCAACGTCGGGCGAGCGGCCGGCGTCATCAAGCATGTCCGGGATTTTGCCCGGCAGTCCGAGCTGGTCCGCACCAAGGTCAACATCAACGATCCGATCAAAGATGTCTTTAAGGTACTCGGCCACCAGCTCAAGGTGCATGACATTGAGACAACCCTGGATCTGGACCCGGAACTTCCCGCTATCATGGCCGAACACAACCGCCTGGAACAGGTTTTTATCAACCTGGTTTCCAATGCCATTGATGCCATGGATGAGAAAACGGCCCGGCCCGGCTTCCAGGATGCCCCCAAGCAGCTCTGCATCAAGTCGTTTGCGGAAAACGGGCGGGTTGTGGCGCTGGTTTCCGATACGGGTATCGGCATGTCCGAGGAAGTGAAAAATAAAATTATCGAGCCTTTTTTTACAACCAAAAAAGTCGGCAAGGGAACCGGGTTGGGCGTCAGCATCAGCTACGGCATTGTAAAAGATTATGATGGAAGCCTTGAAATCGAAAGTCAAATCGATGTCGGCACGACGTTTAAATTGCTGTTTCCGGCCGCCCGACAGGATATGATGACAGATGAATAAAATATTGCTCATTGATGACGAACCGGATATCGTAAGGGTGCTCGGCATATCGCTGAAAGCCGACGGATACGAGGTTATCCCCGCGCTCAGCGGAGCCGAAGGTCTGGAGGCATTTTCCAGAGACAAACCTAAAATCATTATCACCGATATTAAAATGCCCGGAATGAACGGCATTGAAGTCCTGAAAAAAATAAAAGCCCTTGATCCCGACACCGAAGTGATTATTATTACCGGCCACGGGGATATCGACAACACCATCGAGGCCCTGAAATACGGCGCTTCTGATTTTATCAACAAACCGGTCAGGGATGAAGCGCTTTCCATCGCGCTGAAAAGGGCCAGAGACAAACTCGAGATCAAACAAAAGCTTAAAGAATATACAACGGATCTCGAAAAAAAGATCGCGGCGGCCACCAGCGAGTTAAGAAGGCAAACCAGCTTTCAAACCAAACTCATCCGGAGCTCAAACGATGGCATTGTCGCCACCGATCAGGATTTAAAGGTTGTTATCTACAATCCTGGGGCTCAACACATTTTCGGCTACAGCCAGTCCGAAGTGCTTTACAAAATGACGGTAGCACACTTGTTTCCCGCCGAAATTGCCGACCAGTTTCGTGCCGCCCAGACCGATGATTCAACCATCAAGGATTTTGCCTGGCGCGAGACCGAGATCACCGCCAAAAACGGCCAGGAGATCCCCGTCAAGTTTTCGGGCACGATTTTGCGGGAAAACGGAAACGACATGGGTACCGTCGCATTTTTCCAGGACCTGCGGGAAATCAAACGGCTGGAAAAAGAACTGCTTCAGGCCGAACGACTGGCCGCCGTGGGGCAGACGGTCGCCGGACTGGCCCATGGGATTAAAAATATTTTGCACGGGCTTAAAGGCGGCAGTTACCTGGTAGATATCGGTATCAAAAATGACGACACCGTCAAGCTCACAAAAGGCTGGGACACGGTAAAAAGAAACATCGACCGCACTTCCAACCTGGTCATGGACCTGCTTTCCTACTCCAAGGAAAGGGAGCCCGAATACGAAACCTGCCGGCCCAACGAAATTGCCGCTGATGTCTACGAACTGGTGCAGGAAAAAGCCCTGGAAAACGACGTTGCGATCATCCGGGAATTCGACGATTCCATCGGCGAGGTGGTAATGGATCCGCGAACGATTCATGAGGTTCTGTTGAACCTGATGTCCAACGCCGTGGATGCCTGCCTGTTTGATGAAGACATCGCCAAACAGTGGCAGGTAAAATTGAAAACCGCCAGGGAAAAAAACAGCATCATCCGGTTTGAAGTTGAAGATAACGGTGCCGGCATGTCCGAAAATATCCAGCGCCAGCTCTTTACCTCTTTTTTCAGCACCAAGGGCCACCGGGGAACCGGGTTGGGCCTAATGGTCAGCAGAAAACTGGTTGAAGAGCACGGGGGAACGATTGAAGTCAAATCCCAGCCAGACAAGGGAACTGTCTTTACGGTGCGCCTGCCCTGTAAAACTGTTGACAATGGATGAAAATTGCGGTTGCCTGTCAGGAAAAAACAAAACCTTGCACGAATAAGTTTCCAAGCCATATTATGGATGGAAGCAAACTTACTTTTCAAGGAGGACGCATTATGAGCAAAAAAGTACTCGTGGTGGACGATGACCCCGATGTGAGGTTATTTAGCGTCACGGTTCTGGAAGAAAACGGGTATAGCCCCATAGAAGCCGCCAACGGCGAAGAAGGCCTTAAAATGATCAAAGCAGAAAAACCGGATCTGATTATCCTCGATGTTTTAATGCCCCGACAGAGTGGAATCCGGCTTTACCGCGAAATGAAAACCGACAAGGCGCTCAAGGATATCCCCATCATTATCCTTTCCGGAATCGCAAAAAAAACATTTCTGCGGTCCCAGAAGGCCATGACGGAATTCGGCGGCAAACCCGTACCGGAACCGGAAATTTACCTGGAAAAACCGGTGGAACCCGAGGAGCTGGCCGCGACGATCAAAAAGGTTATGGGCGGATGAAATCCGATATCCGCGGGCCGTTACAGGAGCATGAAAAAAATGATGAATATTGAAAAATTACTGTTCGTCACCAAATTCGAGGAACTGGGTTTTGACGCCCTGAAGTCGCTGCTGGCACTGCGCAAAGCAGGGCTGGAACATGTGGTTTTTGTAAATGTCATCGAAAAGGAACGCTTTGCCATGAGCCGGGTGGGATACCGCAAGGATGAGGAAATCCGGCTCAGAGAAACAGCCAATATTCGCTTTATCGACTGGGCCGAAAGCCTTTTTGAGATGGGCATGGAAGCCGGCGTCTATATCGTGGTGGGCAGCCTGGTGCCCGAGATACTCAAGGCCGCCGAAAAAGAAGCAACGGATCTGATCGTCATCGGCCGTTCACACAAGGGCGTGCTCGACCAGCTGTATTCGGGTTCGGATGTCACTGAACTGCTGCGCCGCTCGGCCACCCCCGTGCTGGTTTACAAGCACATGTCGGAGACCACCCTGGCCCTGGAAAAACCCTTTGAAAGACCGCTGCTGGCCACCGACTGGTCGCCGGCCTGCCACAAGGCGGTGGATTATCTGAAAACCTTGGAAGGGATCATCGAGGAAATCCATCTGATCCACGTAATCACTGAGAAAGAACTGGCGGACTCCCCGTCCCACACCTCGCATACGATCCAGAAGGCGCGCAAGCAAACCCGGAAAAAACTCGAAGAAGTTTGTGACATTTTCGAGGAACGGGGAATAACGGCCCGGGCGCATATCTATATTGGCAATGCGGAAGATGAAATCGAAAAAGCCGCCCGGGAACACCAGGCATCGATGATCGTGCTGGGCTCCTCGGCAAAGGCGTCCTGGGCGGAACGGTGGATCGGCAGCACTCCCCGGGAGATCGCTGAAAAATCGATGTTTCCCTGCCTGTTGATTCCACCTGAAAAAAGCGCTTCTTAGAAGTTTCAAAACCTCGGATGGGGTTCAAAGACAAGGCAAAAAGAGAGATGCAGGTCCAAACCTGACTGTAAATGGACTAGGAGGATTCAATGGCGGTAATCACGATCTCAAGGCAATTTGGCTCCGGCGGGATCACCCTCGGAAAAATGGTTGCAGAAAAATTCGGCTATTCCTTTGCCGACACGGAGGTTATCAGCAAGGTTGCGGAAATGGCTAATGTCTCCACAAATTTTGTCGAAACCGTGGAAAAGGAAGCCGGCGGCAAATTTTCGAAAATGATTTCCAAAATGATTTCCAAACCACTGGTGGATCGCATCTTAAAAGATGAACGTGGCTATATCGACGAGGAGATTTACCTGGATTATCTGGTTTTAATTATTGCGCAAATTGCCGACGACGGCGACGTGGTCATTCTGGGACGGGGCAGCCAGTACATTCTCGACGACCATCCGGATGCCTATCATGTGCTGCTCATTGATGAGTTCGAAAACCGCGTTAAATTTATGATGGAAAAATACGATCTTTCCCAGAAACGGGCCAGGCAGGTCGTCACGGCCGAGGACAAACGACGGCTGAATCTGTATCGCAAACTGGGCAAAACGGACTTCGACGACCCGACCCTCTATCACCTGGTTCTCAACATGGGCCGCATCGATCTGCAAAAAGCCTCGAAGCTGGTGTGCAATCTGATTGACTCGTAATTTATAAGATCTTGCAAAGGCAAAAACACGTCAGTGCCTTAAACGTTCAACCTGCAACCGGGTGCCCGGTCGGTTTGAAAAACGAAAACCGTGTCTTGATTTTCGTCCTTGACACTCTGAGAGAATATCTGGTAATAGGCTTGACCTGTTGCAACCTAACTTGAAGCGGATCGACGACCTCGACAATTGCTCAACTCAGGTGCAAAATATTATAAATACGATCGCGGGGGTCAACACCCGATTCAAATCCATGCAGTTTGATTACAAAAAGCACCAGCCGTGGGCCGAGCATCTTTCCATCGTGATGCAAATCGGGCTGACCATGGCCGGCTGTATTATTTTTTGTTTTTTTATCGGGCTTGCCCTGGACAAATGGATCGGGACCCGGGGGATCTTCGTCGCGATTTTCACCGTGCTGGGGGTTATCGGCGGCGCTGTGACGGTTTATCGCCAGATTATCGAGATCACCGAGGAGAAAAAGGACCACCGGGAGGACGATAACAACTCATGAAGGAGGCGGTCAGCAGGACCCAAAAACGATACGCCTCCTGGGCGCTGACAGCCGCGATTTTGATTGGACTCGGATTTATCCTTACAGGGTATAAGCCGGTGGGCAAAGGATTGGTCCTGGGAACCCTTTTCAGCATCATCAACTTTATCTTAATCGCACAAAGTCTTCCCCTGGGACTTGGGAAATCAAAGAGAAAAACGTTTTTGTTCTCATTGGTTTCCATCTTTCTCAGGTATGCTTTAATGGCGATTCCATTGGTAATTGCCGTAAAATACGATCAGTTTAACCTGATCGCCGTGATATGCGGCCTTTTTGCGATCCAGCTCGTCATCCTTGCGGATCATCTATTTAAATTTATTCGCCCGGGTAGTCCCGGGACCGGATAAAAATTGCGGCAAGGCTCAAAACGGTGCCGGCCATCATGATTTTCCCGTCAATGGGAACAAAATAACGAGACGATTCTGATATGGGCGAACTAGGCAAACTCCACCAGCTGATTATCCCGTTTTTCGGCCACAACATCACTATCAATCTGGAAGTCGTCCTGATGACATGGATTGTCATCAGCGCATTGCTCCTGTTTGGTTTTATTGCCGGGAAAAACAGGGAAATGCTGCCCCGGCCGATCCAGGCCCTGGGAGAGCTGATCGTATCCCAGCTTTATGGACTTACCGAGGATGCCCTGGGAAAAGAATATGCCAAGACCTATTCACCCCTGATATGCGCCCTGTTCATCTTTCTGCTTTTTTCCAACTGGCTGGGCATCATCCCCCACCTGGAAGAGCCAACCAAGGATCTCAATACAACCCTGGGCCTGGGAATCATGGGTTTTGTGATTGCCCATTATGCCGGCATTAAATCCAAGGGGTTCAAAGCCTATGCGAAAGAATATTTTCAGCCCATCTTTTTCATGATGCCGCTGAACCTGATCGGTGAAATCGCCAAGATTGTCTCCATTTCATTTCGCCTGTTCGGCAATATCATGGGAGGTTCCATCATCATCCTGGTGGTCTCCCATTTAGTATACAGTGTCGCTTTGCCACCATTTCTTTATGCGTTTTTCGGACTTTTTGTGGGCACGATTCAAGCGTTTGTGTTTACCATGCTCACAGTTGTATATATATCCGTACAGGTAAAATAACTATGACCGTTGATACTCAAACAATAGTAAGTGTGGCGGCTTATGCCGGGGGCGGACTGGCAATGGGACTGGGGGCCATCGGAGCGGCCATCGGTGAGGGCTACACTGCCGCCCGGGCCAATCTGGCTGTTTCACGAAGCCCGGAGAATTCAGGCGAAATTTTTAAAAACATGCTGGTCGGACAGGCAGTGGCCGAGTCGGCCTCCATTTTTGCCCTCGTCATTGCCATCCTGCTGCTGTTTCTGGATGTCCCCCAGCCCACTCTTTTAAAAGCAGCCGCCCTTTTCGCAGCCGGTATCAGCATGGGACTGGGGGCCATCGGATCGGGGGTTGGATCGGGTTATCCGGGGGGAGAAGCCTGTTTTGGCATTTCCCGCCAGCCGGCAGCCGCCTCCCAGTTGACCACCAACATGCTCATTGGATCGGCGGTCTGCCAGACACCGGCGATTTTTTCCATGGTCGTCGCCCTGATCCTGATGTTTTTGAATCTGGGTAATTCCGCCGTCAATCCGACCTGGGCGGCCTACCTTGGCGCCGGTATCAGCATGGGGCTGGCGGCCATCGGGTCCGGCTATGGAGGAGGACTGGCAGCCGGAGCCAGCTGCGCGGGCATCGCCAGGCAGCCAAAAACAGCTGCGAATGTAACCACCACCATGCTGGTCGGTCAGGCGGTATCCCAGACGCCCTCCATTTTCGGCCTGCTCATCAGTTTTATCCTGATGTTCAAAACATTTCCGGCAACGGGTTCCATCAGTGCCGCCATGGCGTTGCTGGCAGCGGGAATCTGTATGGGTTTCGGCGGTATTGGACCGGGAATCGGCAATGGTATGGCCGCCGAAGGAGCCGTGCGGTGGGTGGCCCGCAATGTTGAAAGCGCGGGCGATCTGATGAGAATCATGCTGGTCGGTCAGGCGGTGTCACAATCCACGGCGATCTATGCCATGGTGGTGAGCCTGGTATTAATATTTGTGCTTTGATCGGAATTATAAATAGTCGAAGTATGTTTGGGGAGTGTTGCATGTAAAATGTCGAACGACGAATGACGAATGTCTAATGAAAGCATTCCTTAAATCGTCATTCTTCAATCGACATTAGTCATCCCAATAATTCGTCATTCGACAATCGACATTAGTCATTCTAATAAGGGAGGAACTAAAATGGCAATTGAAGGTGTTGACATTGTAAAAGCGGCGGCATTTATCGGAGCCGGAATTTCCATGGGACTTGGCGCTATCGGACCCGGCGTGGGCGAAGGAATGGTCGCGGCCAAAGCCTGCGAAGCCATCGGAAAAAATCCCAAGGAAGCCGGCCTTTTAACACGGACCATGCTCGTCGGGCAGGCGGTATCTGAATCCACGGGAATCTATTCTTTGGTCATTGCGTTATTGCTGCTATTTGTTGTTTAGCGTTCGTCAGGCTATCGACGCACCCGGTATGACGTGAACCTCCACCGGTACTGTATCGACTAATCTATTTGGAAAACAGACAATGCAAATTATCAGCAACATTGCACTTATCAGCATCAATGAAACGTTAATCGTCCAGGTTATCTCTTTTTTGCTTTTTTTGTTTATCATCAATCGGATCATGTTCCGTCCCCTGCGCAGTGCTATGTCCGACCGACAGCGGCACATCCAGCAAATAGAGGAAGACATTGCGTCCGCTCAAACAAAAGTGGCCTCTCTTTCTGACCAGGTTAAAAAAAAGGAAGTCGAAGTAAAAAAAGAAGCCTTTTCACAGACAAAACAACTGGAGGAATCCGCCACCCGGCAGGCGGCTGAAATATTTACAGCCACCAGTGAAAAAATTTCCGCCCAAAGAGCAAAGGCCCAAAAAGAAGTTGATGCCCAGATTATGGAAGCCAGGAAATTCCTTGTAAAAGAATCCGAAATTCTGGCGCTGAGTATCATGGAAAAGGTGCTGGACCGGAGGTTAATCAATGAAAAAGGTTAAAAAAGCAGCCGGAATCTCTGCGATTGCCCTTTTTGCTGTTGGTGGTTTGCTGCTGTTTTGCAACCCGGCGGAGGCCGCGGAAAGCTCAGGGCAGTGGCGACCGATTTATGACCTGGCCATGCGGTGGTTCAATTTTGGCATCATCGTTTTTATTCTGGTGAAATTCGCCCGTGAACCGGTGAAAAGTTTTTTGCAAAACCGCCGAAAAGAAGTGGAGCGTGAGATTGGTGCTGTCGAGGAAAAAAAAGAAACCATCGAGGCTCAAATCCAGGAAGCCCTCAAAACCTTGAGTGAAAGCGAAATTCGGTTTGCCGCCGTAAAGGAAAGAATCATAAAAGAAGGCCAACGAAAAAAACAGAAAATCATCGAAGAAGCCGAACATGAAAACCTGATTTTACTAGCCGCAACAAAAAGGAAAATCGAAAACAAAATTGTTGAGGCCCGGACAGCATTCCGGGCGGAATTGGTGGATATGGCCATTTCGTCCGCAATGAAAAAACTCCCCCGACAGATCACCGCTGAAGACAATCATAAGCTTACCGATCTTTACCTGGCCGGCCTATCCGCCGAATAGGCCACCGGTTGATAGAACCCAAAAGCCCGGTTG
>JAOZSC010000359.1 GCA_029939875.1 Desulfobacterales bacterium | reverse complement strand
GTGGCCACGGCCAGAATGGTGGGGCTGATCTGCTCGCGAATACCGACCCACATCTGGCGCGGAATGGTGCGCTGTTCAAATCCGGAAAGAAACAAGACCACCACGATTTCATCAAAAGAGGTTACCAAGGCGAACAGGGCCCCGGAGATAACCCCGGGCATGATCAACGGCAGGACCACCTTGCGAAAAGTTGTCACCGGATTGGCCCCCAGGTTGGCCGAGGCCCGGATGAGGTCCTGGTCGAAGCCGATCAACGTGGCGGTCACCGTGATAATTACAAACGGGATACCCAGGGCGGTGTGGGCCATGATCAGGCCGGGATATGTCTGGGCCAGCCCGATCTTTGAATAGAAAAAAAACATGCCGGCCGCTGTAATGATCAGCGGCACGATCATCGGCGAGATGAGAATGCTCATCAACGGAACACGAAACGGCGTCTGGGGACGGCTCAATCCCCAGGCGGCCAGGGTGCCCAGGAACGTGGCCGAGATGGTGGCGAAAAAGGCGATGATAATACTGTTTTTAATGGAATGAATCCATTGGGGGTTGCTGATGATATCTTGATACCAGCGCAGGGAGAAAGCATCGGCGCTAAGGGTCAGCATGCCATGGGTGAAGGTGAAATAAGGTTCCGCATTAAAGGACAGTGGGATGAGAACCACGATGGGTGCAATCAGGAAAAACAGCACAGCTCCGCAGATGATTCTGAATATGTAATACCAGCTTTTTTCAAGCCGGCCCGCATATGAAGGCAGCCCCACGGTGACGTTCCTTATATAGTTTGGAAACTAACCATTTATCCAGGTTGAGCGGTTCAGGACTCCGGGTTGTAAGCGCCCAATTGGCTTAATTCAATTAAAATACGGTGTTAATCCTGTCGCAGTTGTAACCTTTGAGCCCTGAAACCGATTGGTTGTTACCCCAGTTTCATATTTTCAATGCCGACAATTCGGTTATAGATCCAGTAAATACTGAAAACACCTGTGAGCAGAATCGTGCCCATGGCCGCGGCCAGGCCCCAGTTCAGGGTTTTGTTCATGTGCAGGGCGATAAAATTGCCGATCAACTGTCCCGTGGCGCCGCCCACCAGTGCCGGGGTGATGTAGTAGCCGATGGCCAGGATAAAGACCAGCAGGCCGCCGGCACCAATGCCCGGAATGGTCAACGGCAGATACACCTGGCGAAAGGCACGAAACGGATTGGCGCCCAGGGAGCGGGCCGCTTTGACATAATATGGCGATATCGTCTTCATGACACTGTACAATGGCAGAATCATGAAGGGCAGCAAGATATGGGTCATGGCTACCAGGGTCCCGGTCATATTGTAAATCATCCGGACACGGTGAACGTCGGCAACAATTCCCAACCAGACCAGAAGATCGTTGAGCACACCCTGTCTTTGTAAAAGTACGATCCAACTGGTCAGTCGGACCAGCAGGGAAGTCCAGAAAGGCAGCAGCACGCAGATCATCAACAGGTTGCTGATTTTAACCGGCAGGGTGGACAGCAGGTAAGCCACCGGGTACCCCATTACCAGACACAGCAGGGTTACCGCCAGGCTGACCCAGAAAGTGCGAAACCAGATTTGCTTGTGAACCCGCTGAACCTTGGGCTCGGAAATGATGTTTCCGTCCGCATTGTATTTCAAATCAAAGGCGGACAGGTAATGGGCAAAAGTGAAAAGTTTGCCGGCCCGCTTGATCACCGTCCAGGTCTCACGCTGCCCCCAGCGAGGATCGATGGCAATCATTTTTTCCTTGAACGGCCCCTCTTTTAGCCGCCGTACCTTGCGGGCGGTCTTGCGCACCAGGCTGCGCATGCCGGTTTTTTCGTAGTTCAACCGCAAACTGACCCGGCCCAGGGATCTTGCTTTTCTCAGCGTCACCAATTCTTCAGCCATGGCGGCATAGGCGGATTCACCGGGCAAGCCGCTGCCGTTCCAGGCCTTTAGCGCGGTGACTGTTTTGGGCATCAACTGCAACACTTCCGGCGTATAGGCGCTGCGGATCAGCATGTCACCGATGGGGATCAGAAAAGCGAATACCAGAAACAGCAGCGTCGGCGCGACAAACAGAAAAGAACGAATCTTGTTTGCCCGTTCGGCCCGCTGCAGGCTGAGTTTAAGCGGGATGCCATCGGCCGTCGTTATCGGGGAAGATTGGTTTGACATGGGATGCTAGTAAAATCTGAACGGATCGGTTCTGGGTTCAGCGTTCACGGTTCAAAGGTTACAACCGCTCAAACTGGGATCGAGTAAAAGCGAAAGGGCGGGACCGGATCGCAATCCTGCCCCTTCGCCTTGCTGCCTTACACAATGGTGCTATTTCGCTTTCCAGGCGCTGTAACGCTTCAGGATTTCATCCTGATGGTCCGCCCACCATTCATCGTCGGTTTTGAGGGCGTTTTTAAAATTGGCCGGTGCGGTGGGCATGTGCGGGCCCATTTTGATATTCGTGCCCACGTAGGTGCCGATCAGCGGCACGGAGGATTTGCGCGTCGGACCGTAAGAGATCCAGCTGGCCTCAGCGGCCAGAGCCTGGGTGCTGGTGGCAAACTTCAGATACTCCAGTGCGGCTTTTTTGTGTTTGGTGCCCTTCAGAATCGCGTAATAGTCCATGTTGTAAACCTGGTGGTCCCAGATAATCACAAAGGGTTTGTGCTCCTTCATCTGGGCATTGAAAATGCGGCCGTTGTAAGCCGTGGTCATGACCACTTCACCGTCGGCCAGCATCTGGGGGGGTTGGGCCCCTGCCTCCCAGAAAATGAGAGATTTTTTAATGGTGTCGAGTTTTTTAAAAGCTCGATCCACACCGGCGTCGGTGGACAACACCTTGTAGACATCCTTGGGGGCTACGCCGTCGGCCATCAGGGCAAATTCAAGTGCGACCACCGGCCGGTTGCTCAGACCGCGATTGCCGGGGAATTTTTTGGTGTCAAAAAAATCCGCCAGCTTGGAGGGCTTTTCCCCCGGGAATTTGGTTTCGTCATAGGCGACGATGGTCGTCCAGACGATGGTGGCCACTCCGCACTCATGCAGGGCACCGTCAATAAAATCTTTGGTCGCCGGGGTGCCGTCCGGGGCCGGAGAAAGCATGGACCAGTCGATGGGCTCCAGCAGACCTTCATCGCAGGCGGCTGTTAAATCCTGTTTTTCCACATCAACCACATCCCAGGTGACATTGCCGGATTGGACCTGGGACCGGATTTGAGCCAAACCGCCGTTGTACACTTCGGCATTGACCGTGATGCCGGTTTTTTTCATAAACGGTTTCTGGTAGGCTTCGATCTGGCTTGTGGAAAAGGCACCACCGAAGGATGTCACCGTAATCGATTCAGCTGCAACGGCAGCCGTGCAAGGTAAAAATACAAAAATTGCCATCAAGGCAATGGCATATTTCACTTTTCCTTTCCCTAATTTCATAACGACCTCCTTTCAAAGTAGATAAAAAATGGGTTGGATGGTGGCGGAAAACCGTTGAACGGTTTTCACAAGTTTATTTTGGTATATCAATTCAGCCGGGTTGTAAAGACTAAATTTTTTTTAATCTATAAAGTGCTGATAGAGTCTCCCGTAGCGAGGCAGGCGGTCCTGGAAGCCTGCCGGGCGCATCTGATGCCCGTCGG
>JAOZSC010000358.1:2939-3625 GCA_029939875.1 Desulfobacterales bacterium | reverse complement strand
GGCCGCTGGCGGGGTCAAAAAGATCGGGATCGAAATATTCTTCACCGGGCTGCTGTTCCTCGGAACCGCGGTGGTGATCGATTGAAAACAGAACAGTGTTGTTTTCGCGGCAGGCGGCACCCAGATACAGAGCGGATTTGCCGCAATAGCTGCCAATTTCCAGGCAGGGCCCCTTGCGGCCGGCCGCAAGCGCTGTTTCATAAAGGCAGTGGCCCTCCGCTTCATCGATAAAGCCTTTGACGCTGCCGATCAGTTGCGTATCAATGGGGATGTTTATTTTGATTATCTGTTCCCTGTACCTTTTTTTAAATATACCACCACGCTTTTGCCGAGCACCGGATTGAGCAGATGTTCCAACGCGCGGGTCAGTGCGGGCCGGCGCATCATGTCCCAGACCAGAAAACGATGGTAAAGGTTCACGGCGCTCGAATCCCGACGCTCATGTCCGACCAGGCATTTCAGCCACCAGAAGGGGGCGTGCAGGCTGTGGGCGTAATGAACTCCTGTCAGCCGGAATCCCCAGGCGGTTACCTTGTTGATCAGCTCCTGTTTTTTATAAATTCGGATATGACCCTGGTTGGCATTGAAATACTCGTCCGAGAGATGCCAGCATACAGCTTCGGGCCATTGCCTTGGAATGCTTACGGCAAGAGTTCCTCCTGGTTTAAGGACCCTGGTCATCTCGT
>JAOZSC010000358.1:0-2929 GCA_029939875.1 Desulfobacterales bacterium | reverse complement strand
GCATAATGCAGCGCCCATTTTTTAATGCCGCAAGTTTGCAGCTCGGCGATCAGCTGCCGCTGTTTGAAAATTCGAACGTGTCCTCCCGCTGTGTTGTGGTAATCATGAGAAAGGGCCCAGCAGATGCGTTCCGGCCAGAAACGGGGAACGCTGACAACCAGGTCACAGCCTGGTTTTAAAACCCGCACGATTTCACGGATGGCAGCATGGTGCGCCTCAATGTGCTCCAGAACTTCAGAGCAGATGACCAGGTCAAAACAGTCATCCTTAAACGGCAAGCACAGGATGCTGCCCGCCGCCAGCCCCCACCGGCCGCCGCCGTGTTCTCCGAGCCGGTCGTGCAACTCGAGACGGTTGCGGGCTTCGGTGAGATCATTTAAGTTGAGATCGATGCCGATGGCCGTTACCCGTCGGCACTGGTAGGCCGCACAGGTGTGGCGACCGGATCCGCAGCCGATGTCGAGAATTTTAAAGCCGTTTTTGAGTTTAAGCCGGTTAAATTCCACCGTGACCATTGATGACCTCACGGTAAGCCGCCACTGTTTTTTCGGCGGCTTTTTGCCAGGTAAAATGTTGCTGAACCCGTCGGTATCCGGCCTGACCTAGTTGCTGCGCCCGTCGGGGATTATCCAGAATTTCACCGATGGCCCGGGCCAGGGCGGCGGCATCGGCCGGCGGCACCAGGACGCCGGCATCTCCCAGCACTTCAGGCAGCGCACCTCCCGTGGTGCTGATGACCGGAACACTGCAGGCCATGGCTTCACCCGCCGGCAAGCCGAAACCTTCATAAACCGAGGGCACCACAGCCACCGTCGCGCCGGCATAGTGCCTTACGAATTGTTGATCGGAGATCCGGCCGGTGAACGTAACGAGATTGCCGATGCCCAGTTCGCGGACCAGCCTGATGATGACCCCCTTTTTTTTGGGGGTACCGACCACCGTCAACCTGACATGACGGGTTTTTGACAGCTCGCAGACGGCCTGCAGGAGGTAGTAAAGTCCTTTTAGCGGGGTGTCTGCGCTGTTGGTTACAATGATGCGTCCCTTTTCCCGCTGGAACTCCTGAATCGGGTAAAACAGGCGGGTATTGATACCGTTGGGTACAATACTGAATTTTCGCGGTGCAATGTTGAAATCACGGCTGATGTCGTTTTTTGCCGATTGGGATACGGTGATGATGCGGGCCATGGCTGCGGCCACCCGCTTTTGCATGCCGATAAATGAGTACCAGCGCCACTGTTTTATTTTTTGAAACGGGGTGGAAACCGAGCGGACGGCGATTTGTCGATCCACGGTAACAGGGTGGTGAATGGTTGCAATTGTGGGCACGTGTCTGCTCATGGCCCAGATACCATAGGAAAGGCTCTGATTGTCGTGTACGATATCATACTGCTGCCAGCGCAATTTCATGAATTGATAGGCGCGCAGCCCGAAGGTGAACGGTTCGGGAAACCCCATGGTGGAAACCCCGATCCATTCCAGGAGGTTGATGGGGTCTTTCAGCTCTTTTAGAGTCGGAATTCTAAAAGGATCCAGTGGGTTGTACAGGTCCAGGCACGGTAGCTGATGCACCGGGATATCGTTATCTATCTGGGGATCCGGCGGACCGCAGATCACCTCGACCCGGTGGCCGAGATCTTTCAGCGCCCGGCCCAGGTTTTTAAGGTACACTCCCTGCCCGCCGCAGTGAGGGTTGCTGCGGTAACTGAGGAGGCATATTTTCAATGGTTGGTGGTGATTCATGGTGCCCTTCAATTACAGGGGCGACCTGAAGCCGTCAAGCAGTTTTTAATTTCGCGGCTGAAAGCCGCTCCCAGTGCGCCAATACAACTTGTTCCTTCCAGACAACCGGGTTGTAAAATTAGAAATTCACGCTAAGTTGTCATTTTATTGTTCTGATTTCTGGTCTCCCGGACTGCCAGCATCAGCTGCTTATAAAAAAGACGGAGCGCAGTGACGCCATAACTTCAGTTTAGTTGCACTTCTTTTGGGCTCCAATTCAGGGTTGCCGGATAAAGGGTTCTATGAGACAGTAATTGTGATGATAAAAAATCTTCCAAAACAGGTCACCCTTTTCGAGGTCGGTCCGAGGGATGGTTTTCAATTTGAGGACCACGTAATTCCGACGGATTTGAAAATTGACATTATCCAGGGCCTGGTGGATGCGGGTTTGAAACATATTCAGGTCGCCTCCTTCGTGCGTCCCGACCGGGTTCCGCAAATGGCCGATGCCGAACAGGTCGTAAAAAGGCTGCCGCCAGCTGCTGATGTCGTTTTCAGCGGCCTGGTTCTCAATGCCGAAGGGGTAACGCGCGCCCGGACAGCCGGGTTAACCCATGTGGAGGTTTCCATTTCCGCCTCCGGCAGCCACAGCCTTAAAAATGCCGGCATGTCCCGTCAACAGGCCGAGCGGCAGGCCGGGGAAATGATCCGGCTGGCGCAAAGCCTTGACCTGACAGTTCGCGCGGGCATTCAGTGCGCTTTCGGCTGCGTTTACGAGGGTCGAATTCCCGAACAACGGATTGTTAGAATTGTCAGGGGATTCGTGTCGCGCGGTGTTAACGAGCTGGCCTTATCCGACACCACTGGTATGGCCGATCCGGTTTCCGTATGGCAGTTGCTGCAGCTGGTTTTGCCGGCGTGCGAGGGGATACCCGTGGTGCTCCATTTTCACGATACCCGGGGGTTGGGGCTGGCCAACGTTCTGGCCGCTCTGCAAAGCGGGGTCACCCGGTTCGACACGGCCCTGGCCGGCATGGGAGGCTGTCCGTTCGTGCCGGGGGCCGCCGGCAATATCGCCACCGAGGACACGGCTCACCTGCTGCAGTGCATGGGGATTCATACCGGTGTCGATATCGCCCGGGTCGCCTCCTGCTCCCTGAAACTGGAAGCTTTTCTGGCCAAACGGTTCCCCGGCAAGATGTACCGT
>JAOZSC010000357.1 GCA_029939875.1 Desulfobacterales bacterium | reverse complement strand
CGCGCATGTAATGAAAGCTGTTTTCGATAAGAATCTTGGCATCCATGGCGAAACTCACAGGACCTTGAAGAAAAATCAAGAGCAATGCAAATCCGAATGGCAGTGTTATTTTTTTTAGCATTTTATCCTGGTAAATTCGCCGTTTCAGATATAGAAATTCGAATTATGCAAAGCTCACGGATTACTTCTCCTGGATGCGGTGGATTGTGCATAACCATATTTGCTCGCCATGAAATTTTTTAATTGCCTAACTAATCTTTATCATATATAAAAATTAACTTCAAATGGGGTCACATGAGAAACTCGCGTTGCCGCTTATTTGACCGAAAGAGAGCCGATACATGACAACCATTGATAAGCTGATCGAAAAAGGGGTTCAAATTGCCAATCCCGCCAGCATCGAGGTCGGCCCGGAAGTCGATCTTGACCGTATTTCCGGTGACGGCGTGGTCATTTACGCCGGTTGTAAGATTTATGGCCAAGACACCCTGATTCTTGCCGGTGCCCGGCTGGGATACGAAGCCCCGGTGACCGTTGACAATTGTCGGATCGGTCCTGACGTGGAACTGAAGGGAGGATTTTTCCAAAAGGCCGTTTTTTTGAAAGGGGCCAAACTGGGACTGGGGTCCCACGTGCGGGAGGCCACCATTTTAGAAGAACAGGCCAGCATCGCCCACACGGTAGGATTGAAACACACGATTTTGCTTCCTTTTGTCACCCTGGGCAGTTTGATTAATTTTTGCGATTGCCTGATGAGCGGTGGTACCAGCCGTAAAAATCACAGTGAGGTCGGCAGCGCTTACATCCATTTTAATTTCACCCCCAGCCAGGACAAGGCGACCGCATCACTGATCGGTGATGTCCCCCGGGGGGTCATGTTGAACCAGAAACCCATTTTTCTGGGCGGGCAGGGCGGGCTGGTGGGTCCGTGCCGCCTGGGATTCGGCATTACGGTGGCGGCCGGCACCATTGTGCGCAAGAATGAAACCCGATCCAACCGGTTGATTTTTGGAGGCGCGGGCAAAGGCGGTAATCTTGCGTTTATCCCCGGTCTTTTCCGTCCGGACAAGAAGATTATCTTGAACAACATTATTTATATCGGCAACCTGATCGCCCTGCGGCAGTGGTACCACCAGGTGCGGGCCCTGTTTTTATGCGATGATTTTCCCGAAGCCCTTCTGCTCGGTCTCAAGGAAAATATCGACCGGGCGATTGCCGAAAGGATTGTGAGGCTGGAAGCCGTCTGCCGGAAAAAGCCAACGGCCGGCAGTGGAAAAAAGGCGTCCGCAAAATTGCAGAGCCGCCAGGCGCTTTACCGGCACTGGCCTGAATTGAGGGCCGAACTGGAGTCACGTCTGGCGGACTTCGGGGATCCAGCACTGATGGACCCCTTTCTTGAAAAAATTCGGACGGAGATCACGGACCGGGGAAAAGATTACCTGTCGGTTATCCAGGGCCTTGACTCGGCGGATTGCCAGATCGGCACCCGCTGGCTGCAGGGCATTGTGGACGGGGTGGTTACGGAGACCCGACGAATCGTACCGGTCCTGGCATAGGTTTTTAGATTAAGGGGCAATCCGGTTTGGAATACATAGGTAAAAAATCATGAAAGAATTTATTATTTGGATGGAACCTTTTTTTCCGAAACTGCGCTCAGAAAAAAAGATTTAGAATTCCAATAGGATGGTGCAGACACGATGGGCAAGTTGTTCGGTACAGACGGGATTCGAGGAAAGGCCAATGAATACCCGATGACGACGGAAACAGCGCTGCGAGTCGGCCGGGCAGTGGCCATGCGCTTCGGCACTTCCGGAGGGCTTACAAAAATCATTGTCGGTCGGGACACGCGGCTTTCCGGCGACATGTTCGAGGCCGCCATTGTTGCCGGCATCTGCTCTGCGGGCGCTGATGCCGGCCTGGCCGGGGTGATTCCCACACCGGCAGTGGCATTTTTAACATCCACTCTCAAGGCCGACGCCGGCATCGTCATCTCGGCTTCCCACAATCCATTTTACGATAACGGCATCAAGATATTCGGGGCCGACGGTTTTAAATTGTCCGATGAAACCGAAGCGCATATCGAAGAGCTGGTTTTAGATGATGCTGTGGACCAGCGCGCACGCCCCACGGGAATCGTTTACCGGCTTGACGATGCACTGGATGCCAACCGCACTTTTCTCAAAAACACCTGGCCGCAGGATCGGTCCATAGAAGGACTCAAGCTTGTCCTGGATTGCGCCAACGGCGCCACTTACAGGGTAGCGCCGGCATTGTTTTCAGAACTCGGCGCTGGGGTCAGTGCGCTGGGGGTTTCTCCGGATGGCCGAAATATCAATGATCACTGTGGCTCCGAACATACCGCCGGCCTGATCCAGGAGGTTGTCGCCAGGGGGGCCGACGTGGGACTGGCCTTTGACGGCGACGGCGACCGGCTGATCGCAGTGGACGAGACCGGTGAGATACTGTCTGGCGACCAAATTCTGGCCATTTGTGCCAATGCCATGCACCGCAACGGCACACTGGAAAATCACGTCGTCGTCAGCACCGTCATGAGCAACATGGGACTCGGGGCGGCCCTGAAGGACATGCAGATCACCCATGAGACCGCCGGGGTGGGGGACCGATACGTGGTGCAGAAAATGATTGCCTGCGGGGCAGTGCTTGGCGGAGAGGATTCGGGGCACATGATTTTTCTAAAGGATCATACCACCGGTGACGGCATTTTGACTGCTCTGAAACTGCTGGAAGCCATGCAAACGGAACACAAGCCTTTGTCGGTCCTGCGCCGGATTATGACCGCGTATCCCCAGGTGCTCATGAACGTGGAGGTCCACAGCAAACCGGAAATTGAAAGCCTGACGGATCTTGAAGCGGCTATAAAAAAGGTGGAATCCGAGTTGGCCGGGCAGGGAAGGGTGCTTGTCCGCTACTCCGGAACCCAGCCGCTTTGCCGGGTCATGGTGGAAGGGCCCGATGAAGAAATCACCCGGCAGTATTGCATGCAACTATCAGATATTATTTCAAAAAATATTGGATCTGGGGGATGATGGACGTGCGAATACCGGTCATGGCAATGGGAAACCGGAGGTTGAGCCTGTAAAATATCCGATTTCCCGTCTGCCGGTTAGTCCCGACTGCCGCCCAGGATGCGCAGCAGCATTAAAAACAGGTTGATAAAATCCAGGTACAGTTTCAGCGCCCCCATAATCGCACCTTTTCGCACCACACCGGCCTCAAGTCCGGCGGGCTGGGTGAGCGCCATGTTTTTAAGATGCTGGGTGTCATAGGCGGTCAGGCCGACAAAAACGATGACCCCGATGTAGCTGATGATCATGCTCATCCCCGAACTGCGGAAAAACATGTTGACCACCGAGGCGATAATAATCCCGATCAGCCCCATGGCCATAAAGCCGCCCATGGAGGTTAGGTCCCGTTTGGTGGTCCAGCCATAGATACTGCAGGCCACGAAGGTGCCCGCACAGATGAAAAATGTTGAAGTAATGGATGAAGCGGTGTAAATGAGAAATACAAATGATAACGTCGCTCCGTTTAGTGCGGAATAAAGGACAAAAAGGGCCGTTGCAGTGGAAGCCTGCATTTTCTGTATCCGGGCGCTGATGATAAACACCAGC
>JAOZSC010000356.1 GCA_029939875.1 Desulfobacterales bacterium | reverse complement strand
ACAGGCGCAAACCCTGTGGCATGTTTCCAACCTATACTACACGGTTCCCCAGGTGAACCTGGCTGCCTGGCTGGTGGCGCACAGTTTTGCCGACCGCGTCTTTTTTTGCAACAGCGGAGCCGAGGCCAATGAAGCGGCCATCAAGTTGGCGCGCAAGTATTTTAATGATCGCGGCCAGAACGACCGGTTCACCATTATCGCCATGGAGCAGTCGTTTCATGGCCGCACCATGGCAACCCTTTCGGCCACCGGACAGGATAAAATCAAAAAAGGGTTTGATCCCGTGCTGCCGGGGTTCGAATTTGTGCCCTTCAACGATATTTCAGCGTTGCGCGCTAAAATGGGACCGTCCATCTGTGCGGTGCTGGTTGAACCCATCCAGGGCGAAGGTGGGGTGCGCTGTCCGGATACCGACTATCTGAAGGCTGTGCGGCAGATCTGTGACGAAACCGGAGCCCTGCTGATTTTTGATGAGATTCAGACCGGAATGGGGCGCACCGGAAAACTTTTTGCCTATGAGCATTACGGGGTGCATCCTGACATCATGACCCTGGCCAAAGCCCTGGCAAACGGATTGCCAATCGGCGCCATGCTGGCTACAGAACAGGTGGCGTCGGCCTTCGGTCCCGGTGCACACGCTTCCACATTTGGCGGCACGCCTTTGGTGACCGCGGCGGCGTTGGAGGTGTGCCGCACCCTGGTGGAAAAAAATGCGCTTGAAAAGGGCTGGCAAGCCGGGCAATATTTCAGGGAAAAACTGGAAGCACTCAAACAGCGGCATGACTGTGTGGTGGATGTACGCGGGCTCGGATTGCTGCTGGCCATGGAACTCAATATCCGCGGGGAGCCCATTGTCAACGGATGCCTGAGGCGCGGGTTTTTAATCAACTGCATTCAGGACAAGATATTGCGATTCGTGCCGCCGCTGATTATACGCCCCAAAGAAATTGACGCGCTGGTGGACTGCCTGGACGAAATGCTGCAGGCGGTGCTGCCGCAGGAACAAAAGGATGCACCATGAGTGAAAAGCTCTGGCAGGGCCGGTTTTCTGAAAAAACCGCCGACATTGTTGAGGCCTTCACCTCTTCGATTCAGATTGACCGCCGCCTTTATGCCTATGATATTCAGGGCAGCATGGCGCACTGTAAAATGCTGGCCAAAGCCGCGGTTATTTCCGAAGCGGATGCCGGGGTGCTGATCGGCGGCCTTGAAAAAATCCGACAGGAAATCGCGGCCGGCCGCTTCCGGTTCGACGACGCCCTGGAAGATATTCACATGCACATCGAAAACCGGCTCGGAGAAATTGTCGGGCCGGTGGCCGAAAAACTTCATACCGCCAGAAGCCGCAATGACCAGGTTGCGTTGGATGTGCGCATGTATCTGCGCCATGAGACCTCGCACATCATTGACCGGTTTCACCGGCTGCTGACGGTAATCGTCGGGCTGGCTAAAAATAACCTGGATGTTATTTTGCCGGGATACACCCACATGCAGCGGGCTCAGCCGGTGCTGCTGGCCCATCACCTGATGGCTTACTATGAAATGTTTTCCCGGGATATCCAGCGTCTGGAGAGCTGCCTGACACGCATCAATGTGATGCCGTTGGGGGCTGCGGCACTGGCCGGCACTACCTATCCCATAGATCGTGCCTATACGGCCGGGCTGCTGAGATTCGATGCGCTGACCGCTAACAGCATTGATGCGGTTTCAGACCGGGATTTTATCATGGAGTTTTTATCTAACGCCAGCATCGCCATGGTGCATTTCAGCCGGTTGTCCGAAGAGCTTATTTTGTGGTCCACGACGGAATTTGGCTTTGTTCAGCTTCCGGACGCTTTTGCCACCGGCAGCAGCATTATGCCCCAGAAAAAAAATCCCGATGTGCCGGAACTGGTGCGGGGCAAAACCGGTACGGTGATTGGTTGCCTGACGGCCCTGCTGACGATGATGAAATCCCTGCCGCTGGCCTACAACCGGGATATGCAGGAGGATAAAGCGGTTTTGTTCAATGCCGTGGACATACTGAAAGCCTGCATCGAAGTTTACAGCGCCATGTTGCCACAGATCCGTTTCAACCGGGAAGTCATGCAACAGGCTGCCGCCGCCGGCTACCTGGATGCAACCGACATGGCCGATTATCTGGTGGGCCGGGGAATGTCGTTTCGACTGGCTCACCGGCTGGTGGGCGAGGCGGTCAGTTTTGCGCTGGGCAAGCAAAAAGAGCTTCATGAACTCACCCTCGATGAGCTGCAGTCGTTTTCGCCCCTGATCCGCCGGGATATATTTTCGAAGTTATCGATCCAGCAGATGGTGGATCGGCGCGCATGTTATGGCGGTACGGCCACGGCCACGGTGAAAAAAGCCGTCGCAGCGGCTGAAAAACAGCTCAAGCAAAAAAAAACACACCTTCCCGGTTTTCATCTTGAAAGGGAATCGCAAGAGGTGCCATGACGAAAGCCGGCCGGACAAAAACAATTGCTTTGATCGTTATGGTCCTGGCGGTGATCACCGGGATAAGCACATCCGGGCTGTTTGCCGGATGCGGCAAAAAAGCGCCTCCGGAACCGCCAATAGGCAACCGGCCGCCGAAGGTTAAAGATTTAAGCTTTTCCATGACCGGAAATACCATCAAGCTGAGTTGGATGGTTCCGGCGGTCGACAGCAAAAAAACACCTCCGGTCCGCGGGTTTATGATTTACCGGTCCAAGCAAAGCTCGCTTGAAGCCGATTGTCCGAATTGCCCGTTGCGGTTTGTCGAAGTCGGCGATGTTCCGGTTCCAGCGGACGCAACCGGTGGTGCCGCAGCCCCGGTGGTTTTTGCCCAGACCATAGAGTCCGGCTACCGGTATGTGTATAAGGTAGTCGCATATACAGATGAAGGCCTGACCGGAAAGGATTCCAATCAGGTCGATTTCGTTTACTGAAAAAAAACAACCAATCCAGCATTAGTTCTATGGAGACCGGTGTAGCGTATGCATCATTTCAACTACCACAACGATCAATTGTACTGTGAACAGGTGCTGTTAAGCGAAATTGCCGACGAGGTCGGCACGCCCTTTTATCTGTACAGTCACGCAACCCTGAAACGGCATTTTCAGGCCTTTGATGCGGCCTTTGACGGAATTGACCGGCTGATATGCTATTCGGCCAAGGCCAACACCAACCAGGCGATTTTAAACCTGCTGGCCGGTTATGGCTGCGGACTGGATATTGTTTCAGGCGGCGAGTTGTACCGGGGACTTCAAGCCGGATATCCTCCCAAGCGAATTGTCTATTCCGGTGTCGGTAAACAGGTGGATGAAATCGACTATGCCCTGCAGGCCGGCATTTTGATGTTCAACGTGGAGTCAGTCGCCGAATTGGAGCTTATCAACCAGAGAGCCGCTGACTTAAAAAAGCGGGCGCCGGTTGCGCTGCGGGTAAATCCGAATGTCGATGCAGGTACCCATCCCTATATTTCCACCGGACTTAAAAAAAATAAATTCGGCATCGCATCGGAGTCCGCCCTCAGCGCATACACCATGGCCAGTAGTCTTGAGCATGTGGATGTTATCGGTATGGCCTGCCACATCGGCTCCCAGATCACCGAGGCCCGTCCGTTCGAGGATGCCTTAAAGAGTCTTAAAGCCCTGGTTGGC
>JAOZSC010000026.1:12655-13729 GCA_029939875.1 Desulfobacterales bacterium | reverse complement strand
AACCAGGTTTTCGCTATGTCAAAGGCCGGGTTTTTTGAACCGCCAAGCAGGATCAAAAAGGCGGCGTTTAGCCGCCGGGCAACGTCGGCCGGTGCATTGCCCGTGCCTTTGATCTGTTGCTGTGCGTCAACAACTGCAGTGCCGGCGGCGGGTAGGAACAGGCGGCGGCATATGGATTCGAAATATTCAGTCATGGTTTAGCGGTCAACACGGCTGTATTTTTTCCGGCGTTGTCGGACGTCGCGGACTTTTGGAAACGATGTCCCCGATGTAAAAGGGAAACCGTCCGGAAAGACGATCTTTGAAATACTGCAAAAGGGTTTGTCGCATTACGGGAAAGGCCAGATCCTGCCAGGGAATTTCATTCTGGCCAAAGAGTTTGACCTCGAGGCTTTCAGCACCCGGACGAAAATGATTGTCGACCAGGCGCGTCCGGAACATCAGGTAAATCTGGTTCACGTAGCAGATGTTGTACATGGCATAAGGGGCGATGATTTCAACCCGGGCATGGGCCTCTTCCAGGGTCTCCCGGACGGCTCCCTGGGCCACGGTTTCAGCGTTTTCCAGGTAGCCGGCCGGCAGGGTCCATTTGCCCCGGCACGGCTCGATGGCCCGCCGACACAGCAGTATCCGGTCGTCTTTTTCCGGAATGCATCCGACCACCATGACGGGATTCTGATAGTGAACAGCCCCGCAGGCCTTGCAGCAGTATCTCGCCCGATCATCTCCCGGTGGCGTGCAGTGCGTCAGTGGTTGCCCACAGTTGCTGCAATATTTCATTTCCATTTATTTTTCCAGAAACCGTTTTTATAAATCTCGATGTTGCAATGTTAATACTTACGCGGCATCAGGAAGTCAATCGTTTTTAGATATCCATTTAAGTCTAAGGCCACATGCCAAAGCTGCCGGCGCATTGACTTTCCTGATCGGATTGTTAGGTTAAAGTCACTGACTTTTATCAGGAGGATATGATGGCAAAACAGTCAAAAAATGATAACAATGGCTATGTGCGCCGGCAGACCCTCTGGCTGGTCTCATTGCTGGCCCTGGCAGTGGGCTTTTTCGGCGGGGTGG
>JAOZSC010000026.1:7651-12645 GCA_029939875.1 Desulfobacterales bacterium | reverse complement strand
CGTTTCAATCCGGACCGGACGAAAGACCAACCCAGGCCCGGATGCCGGCGGCCACCCGGGCAGAGCCGGACCGCAGTGCCATGGTCACCGTCCTTGAAGAAAAAACCCGCGCTGACCCTGAAAATGAGACCGCCTGGATTGAACTGGGCAATGCTTATTTTGATTCTTCCCGCCATGAGGATGCCGTTAGCGCTTATCGCAGGGCCCTGGAATTGGATCCGGACAATGCCAATGTCTGGACGGATCTGGGGGTCATGTACCGGCGCAGCGGCAAGCCCCATGAGGCCATCAAGGCCTTTGACCGGGCTGCCGCGGTGGACCCGCGGCACGAAGTTTCCCGCATGAACAAGGGTATTGTCCTGTTGCATGACCTGCAGGATGTCGATGGTGCCATCGCAGCCTGGGAAGAAGTGCTTGAGATCAATCCTATTGCCATGGCGCCTACCGGCCGTTCGGTGGATGAAATGGTCCAGCAGCTGAAAAAGCAAAAGAAGCCAGGTGAAAGGTAAAAGACAAGGGTAAAGAAAACGCATTCGGTGAAATGCGGATGAATAAAATTCGTAATCCGAGTACCATGTGCCCTGCGCCATGTGCCGTCCGCAAAGCGGGCGACTCCTCAATTGTTTGGGAAACGCTGGCCGTAAATTTCCCGGATTTCTTTTTCAGAGAACTGGTAGGCCGTATTGCAATTGTGACAGCGCAGTTCCAGCGGAAAGGGGCCCTTGTCCCGGATGTCCGTGAGCTCGTCAATCGGAAGCAGGGTCAGCAGGGAGCGCACCCGTTCCCGGTTGCAGTGACACATGAATTCGATGCGACGATTGGCCAAAAAGCGTGGTCCATAGGCTTTGAAAAACTTATCGACCAGACGTTGCGGGTCATCATTGCCGGTAAAGACGTCACCGAGGGAAGGCAAGTCGATCACCCGCTGTTCCAGGCTGTCGGCTAATTCGTCGTCGGCCTGGGGCAAGGCCTGTAAAAATAATCCCCCGGCGCCGGTGACATTACCCTGCTTGTCGAATTTGATGCTCAGGTTAAACGCGGTGGGAATCTGTGCCGAGGTGAGGTAGTAGTTGGCAAGGTCCTGGGCGACGTTGCCGTATTTTAAGATCACCTGTCCGGTGAACGGTTGTTTGGCATTTTCCAGGTGTTTTGTCACGGAGAGCAGGCCGGCACCGAAAAACGGCGCCAGGTCGAAACTTTCCATGGGTTTGTCCAGCGGAATGGGAATATTTTTCAGATGGCCGCGTACGTCGCCGAAAGCGCTGGCCTCCACTGCCAGACCCCTGATCGGCCCCGAGCAGTCGATTTTAATGCTGATCCGGTCGTTGCCTTTCAGGTCGGCCGACATCAACCCGACACCCAAATATGCGCGCCCCAGCACCAGGGTTTCCAGGATCCCCAGTTCGTGGTTGGCCCTCATTTCGTTGACCATGCGGGTGCCGTTCATGATGACCCCACGGATGGCCCCGTCAGCCAGAACAAAATTATACAGCCGGTCCCGGGCACCGGCCTTTAACTGTTCTTTGAGCGTTTTACCGTAGGGTTTTATTTTATGCATCATCCGATCCGAAGCGGCAATACAGGGTTAATTTTTTTTTTGCCTGAAAATTTTCATTGTGAATCTTGACTTGGCCGATATTGACGTTATTATTAGAACCGAAGTTGAGCGTTTCAAATTTCAAAAAGTGATCTAATGAGAAGGAGTTGTTTGCGATGCCGATTTACGAATACCAGTGCAAGGCCTGTTGCCATAGTTTTGAGGAGCTTACCCTGTCGTCCAATGATCCGCCTCCCCAATGTCCGGAGTGCGGCTGTGAGGACGTGGAAAAATTGATGTCGGCGGGCAGTGTCAGAGCCAATGGGATTGCCAGCGGTTCGGGAGGGTTTAGCCAGCCGTCCTGCGCACCGTCCGGCTGATCGCTTTAACCCCTTCCTTAGGTTAAGGAAGAAAATCAACTGCTTATAAAAAACGGCGTATTGGCGTCGATCTTAACGGACCCATGCAACCAGCCGCTGGGAGCCGATGACCAGCAGCATCAAAGTTAAAGCTCTATTGTTTCCCCCGGCTTCATCACAGTGACTTTTGCCGGCGTTTCCTGCTGCACCCGGATGGCCCAGGCCTCGGGATCCTGTCGGATCACCTCGAACGTGTCGTAGTGAATGGGAACCACCCGGGCAGGTTCGATAAGCTTGACGGCACGCAGGGCATCATCGGGGCCCATGGTAAAATTATCCCCGATGGGCAAAATAGCCAGATCAATACCTTCCTCCCCGATGAGTTTCATATCGTAAAACAGCCCGGTATCGCAGGCGTGATAGATTTTTTTATCCTCAATGTAAAACAGGAAACCGGCTGGGTTGCCCCCGTAAGAGCCATCCGGCAACGCTGATCCGTGATGGGCAATGGTCAACTTGACCCGGCCCCATGGCCAGTCGTATCCACCACCAATGTGCAGGGGATGAGTGTTTTCCACTCCCTGAGCCGTCATCCAGTTCTGGATTTCATAGTTGGATATCACCATGGCGCCGGTGCGTTTGGCGATCGGCACACTGTCGCCCACGTGATCGCCATGGCCGTGAGATACGAAGATGTAGTCGGCTTCCACCTCGTCGGCCTTTACCGGACACAGGGGGTTGTCGGTAATAAACGGGTCCACCAGCAGCCGGGTCTTGCCGGTTTCAACCAAAAAACAGGCATGACTGTACCATGAGATTTTTATGGTCATCGCAAACCTCCTTTCGCAAAGTTACAGAAAAAAAAACCTTATTTTGCCCCATTATCAACGGACAACTGACAACGAACAACGGACCAGTTGAGTTTATAGCACACAATCCGGTTGCGGAAAACCCTGGACTCAGCTCGTACCAGGAAAACGCTATGAAGCTATGAAGCTGGGAGGCTTAAATAAGGATTGTATCCTTATAGCCCGCCGCAGGCGGTTCTTGAACCCGGAGTCTTTATTTTTCTTTTACCAGGTATATGGATGGCATGCTGATGAGGGTTACCAGACCTTTGACGATAATATTGGCAGCCACGATAGACCAGACCACATCATGGGGCAGGGTGAAGCCGAAAGCGCCCCAGCAAAAAATCAAGCTATCCACCGGGATGCTCACGGCATTGCTGGACAGTACGCGCATCCACTGGTATTTGCGGGTGATGCGGCTTTGCCAGAGGTGGTAAATTTCAGTGTCGATGAACTCGCTGATAACCTCGGCGATGATGCTGGCGATCACGATGCGCCAGACCGGCCCCAGAATGGCGGAAAACTGCTCTCCGAGCCCCCAGGTCGGATCCTGGGGCAGCCAGGCGGCGAGTTGGAAAAACAGCGCCATGAACAGGTTAATGCCCGCAGCCAGAACAATAACCGTACGGGCGGCCTGGATACCGAGGCGTTTGTGGACCAGGTCCCGGATGGTAAACGTCAGCGGATAGATGAGGGTCCCGGCATCGATGCTGAAGCCGGCAACCAGGGCGATTTTCAGGCTGGCAATATCAGACAGCAGCTGAGCGGCGATGTAGATTGAAACCAGGACGATCCCGGCAGCCGGAATACCGCTCAACTGGGTCTGATTGGAAGGGGCGCTCATGCTAAGGGGTTTTTTCTATTTTGGCGTCCTTTTTTAATCCGTCGATATACTGCCCGGACTCTTTTTCGATTTTTGCCTGTTTCAGCTGTTCGCCGATTTTGTCCTTGACATCGGCGTAGGCAAGGGTTTTTGCGGGTTTGATTTCATAGACCTTGATGATGTGATAGCCGAAGCGGGTTTCGACCACATCGCTGACCTGGTCGGGTTTCAGGGCAAAGGCGACGTCTTCGAAAGGTTTGACCATCTGTCCTCGCCCGAAAAACCCCAGGTCGCCGCCCCCGGCGCCACTGGGTCCCTCGGAGTATTCCTTGGCCAGCACAGCAAAATCGCCGCCGGCCTTCAGCTTTTTTTGCACTTCTTCGATTTTTTTCCGTGCTGCGGCTTTTTTGACGTCATCCGCTTCGGGTTTCACCTTGACCAGGATGTGGCCGGCCTTTACCTGTTCGGGCTGTTTGAACATTTGCGGGTGCGCGTCGTAATAGGCCTTGGTTTCCGTATCTGAGATCACGATTTTGCGGGCGACCTGCTCATCAATTAATTCCCGGATGGCCAATCCACGTTTAATCTGGGCTTTAACTTCGTCTTCCGTCAGGTGCATCTTGTCCAGGGCATCCTTAAATTTCTGCTCATCGGGAAACCGTTTTTTGATGGTTGCCAGTTGATCGCTGACGGCCTGATCCTTGATTTGAATGCCGGATTTTAAACTTTGCTGATATAAAATTTCACGTTCAATAATGTTTTCCAGCAGATCTTTTTCCAGCTTTGTTTTTTGCTGGTCTGTCAGCTGTCTTCCCTGGCGGGCGATGCGGTCTGTCTGTATGTCCATTTCCCGGTTCAGTTCCGCCTGGGTGATAGCCACACCGTTTACCGAGGCAATTTTTTTATCAGCCGGTTTCGGCTCCGCCGCCAGGGCGGGAAGAAAAATCATGATGGCGGCCAAAAGCGCGACTATCTGACAGGTGCGCCTGGCGTTTGCAAATTTCATTGAAATAGTTCCTTTCGGGTTTTAGATAAAAAAAAGGACTCATCAGAGTCCCGAGACTTTATTTGTTTCTTCTATATTAACACAGAAAAATATATTTTCAACGTATAAATTAGTGCTAAGATTCACGCATGATTTGCGCATAAATTACATCTCCGCAGGTTATCAGATGGCGGTTATTCGGGTTAGCTTTCGAAAAATTCTCCGTTTTCGATCTGTTTTGAGACCAGGTTCTTGTGGATGTCAAATTTCATGTGTACCTGCATCTTGTTTTTACAGCCCACCCCGAAAATTTCTTTTTTTAGAAAATAGGTGACGCTGCCGTCTGTTTCGAAATTTTGCATCAGCTCCCAGGATTTGTTGATATAAAGGTGAAACTGTTCTCCGCACTGGCTGCAGCGCACATCCATGAAAAAGCCGT
>JAOZSC010000026.1:0-7641 GCA_029939875.1 Desulfobacterales bacterium | reverse complement strand
TGTGTTGCCGCCTTGGGGCTGAAAAGTGCGGCTATTTTTTTAAACATGGACAAAGCCCTCCTTGTGCAGTCACTAAGCCATGAATGCGCTATAAAGTCAAGCGGACGACCAGTGCCGTGTTAGGCCTAGGCCTGTTCATCTTTTTTCGGGTGTAAGGAACCGCCCAATGAAGCGACCTATCGGAAATATCCCCACAGGTCTATGCCGCCACAGGTGAATTGCGGTTTGTTTTGACAAAGGCAAAATGATACCTAATTTTTAAAAATTACAGGATTTTTTTTGCGCAATTTAAATCTGAACAGGACCGTGACCTGAACAATTGCGGAGAAAAACTAATGTCACAAAAAAAAATGTCTCACTTATCGATCTCCAGGCTTTCATGGCGCATTGTGTTTTGGGTATTTATCAGCGTGGTCGCCATCGAAGCGTTGATTTTTATTCCGTCATTTAAAAAGCGCGAAAAAGAGCTTTTACTGCAGATGAAAGAAATTTCACTGGCGCGCGTGGCGTTCATTATGCAGATCGTACCCCCCGAAGCCCCGGATGCAGAACTTTTCAAATACATTCAAAAACTGTATGACGGCAGAACCGTGATCGGTGGGGCCCTGTACCGGACGGACGGGGAAAAAGTCGGTACTTTTGGCGAAATGCCCGGGCTGTCGATTGCTGATGTGAGTTCCGCCGGTATGACGTTTTTTTTCGACCGCAAAGGCTCCCGTTACGATATTGCTTGTTCCCCGGCAGAATTGAAAAGAAAATACCGCTTGATTTTACGCCATGACGCCTCATCGGTAACACACCGGCTGTATGCCTTTTTTTTTCGAATTGCCGGACTGGTGGTGATTATTTCGCTTTTTGTTACCGGGGGCACCTGGCTTACGCTGCACTGGATCGTGGTCAATCCCATTTTGAATTTGAGACATGACCTCATCCGGGCCGGAGATGCCCTCAGCCAGGACCAGGATACCCCGGAATTTTATTCGGCCAAGGCTGAGCGCAACGATGAACTGGGCGAGGTGATCGGAGCGTTTCGCCGGATGTACCAACAAATATCAGATGCCAATGCCCGGCGCAAAAAAGCCGAAGCCGCACTGCAACAAAGTTTTCAGCAGGTGCAGTCTTACTCCCGGATGCTTAACGGCGAACTGGAAAAAGGACGGCAGATGCAGGTTAATTTCTTGCCCGCTCATTTGCTGCAGCTGCCGGGTTGGGAAACAGCGGCTTTCTTTAAACCGGCCCGCCAGGTGGCCGGTGATTTTTACGATCTTTTTGAGCTCCCCGGCGGCAAAGTTGGCATTGTGATTGCCGACGTGTGCGACAAAGGCGTGGGAGCCGCACTTTTCATGGCCCTGTTTCGCAGTTTGATCCGTATTTTTTCGGGCCAGACCGCGCTCAACGGCCTGCCGCTGACCTGCAGCGATATTGTACCGGATAATCCCGCTGCGGGGGGTGGCCATCCGGATATTGATGCGCACGACACCAGAGCCCTGCAAGCTGTTGCGCTTACCAACAGTTACATTGCGTTAAACCATGGTGATCTGGCCATGTTCGCCACATTGTTTTTCGGGATACTGGAACCGGATTCCGGAGCACTGAGTTATATCAATGGGGGACACGAGTCCCTGTTTATCGTGGCTCCCGGCGGTGGAATCAAAGCGCGGCTTGCCGCCACCGGCCCGGCAGTGGGCATCCAGACGGAAAGTTCGTTTGGCATCCGGCAAAGCCGGCTGGACCCCGGGGACCTGCTGCTCGGATACACCGACGGCGTCATCGAGGCCAGTGCGGCGGACCGCACATTTTTTACCCGGGATCGCCTGGTGTCCATGCTGGGTATCCCGGTCGTCTCGGCCGCTGACCTGCTGGATCGGATTGCAAACAGAGTGCAGGAACACATCGGCAAAGCCGACCAGTTTGACGATATTACCCTGGTGGCCATACGCAGAACACCATGACCAAAACCCCGATGCATCCGGTCCCCTATCCTGGATACAGACCCTGATTGGTGCTCTATTGAGGAAACATTACGGGCGACTGGATGCCGTTTGATGAAGGAAAATACCTGATTTGAAAATCTTTATTCTCGCGGCTGCACATCATTACCACTCGCTGCTGAGCCTGCGCGCCACTGTGCGCCAGTTGGCACCAATTTTGGCCGCCGCGTCCAGGGCAATGTCCAGGTGGGTTTCCATGTAGGTCGAATAAATTTTATTGGACAATTTTTTATCCTTTGATATCGGCGGCATTGACGATGCCAAAGTTGCCTTCGGCGTGTTTGCCCTTTGTTTTTTCCCGAAACCGCTTGATGTATTGTTTGAAATTAGTGATCAACACGTGATCGCAGAAATTTTCCAGTTTGCAATTCGTATACCGCTCCATGGTTTGCCGGACGTACTCATGCTCTTTAAGCGACGTGCAGATCTTCTTTAGGGGTATTTGCGGCTTAACCGGTCCAGCCGGGCGAGATACTCTTTTTGGTACCGGAGCCCCAGCTGATTTGTGATTTCATTTGTAGAGGCCTTTATAAACGGGCGGATATCGATGCCGGCTGAATTGAGCTGGGCATCGTTGGCGCGGTCCAGGACAAGTACGCAGTAATAAGTCGTCAGCGTTCTGACCCTGGAGCCCCTGCGCAAGAGATAACTTCTGCCACCGAGGGTGTTCAGCAGGTACCCAGCATAAACATACTGTGTTTCCAGGCCGGGGCGCCCCTGCAAGGTGGCCCGTCCCTTATCGTCCGTACTGAACCACTGATAAAATGTTTTCATCGCCGGCTCGATCACGGCGGATTCGTTTTTCAGAATCTGTTTGATAAGCAGGATCCGGTTTTTTCCCAGCACACGGTAGAAATGGGCCACATTGCGCACCATGCTGTACAGCGAATCCATCTCCCCGGTTACGATCGGCGGCTTGGCCGACAGCCGTGCCATCGCAATTTCATACTGGTGATAGGTTCCTCCGGCTGGCTGCCGGGATTGGATGTAAGGCTGGTCATCCAGGTAATGGAAAAAAGCCATGACTTTGCGTTCGATTTCGGTAAAAGATGAGCGTTTTCCCGGTTTTTTCCCGGCCTTCAGGTCCTTGTTTTCCGCTGCTTGAGTTTTTTCTTTTTTCTCCCCGAAGACAGCAGCTAATGTTTCTTCCGGAACATCCTGCCCTTTGACGGTGGTCAATTCTTTTTTAAGGCTGGTGACCTCCCGCTTCAGTTCCCCCGTTTTTTTCTGCCACACGGTCTGTTCTTTTTTGACAGCGGTATCAATTTTTTGTCTGTGCCAGCCGACGATTTTGTTATAGGCAAAAAAGCCGACCACTAAAAGCACCACCAGGGTGACGATAATTTTGACCGATCTGTCCATTGTTGAATTGGTTACCTCCCGCTGAATGGTTCGTTGTCCGTCGTCAGTTGTCCGTTGCCTGTCGGGCGGCATAACGCCTGATTTTTATTATCGCATGGATTATGACAATGTCAGTTCGATCCGTAGTGCTTAGCTGACCAAAGGTCGCATACAATCAACCACGGACGATTGTACAGTTAACACACAGGGTTAAAGTATCCTCCGGGTCGAATCTGTTTACGACGATTCTTTGATACCTAATAAAAGCAGATATGGGTGTAAAAGGCAATAGGCAATGGATTAACAGGCGGGCTGCCGGCAGGCAGACCGGGAAAACACTACTGCCAGCTCCCCGATTTCATGACCGTGGAAGGCATGCGGGTAAGCATAGTGGACTGGTCGCGAAAATGCAGGGTGCCGCCGGTTTTATCAGGTTCCGGGTTCCAGGAATAGCCGGTCAGGTTTAACATCTATGGCCGTTTTCCCCGGAAAGGGACGAATTTGGCCGTATTGTTTTAATGCGCCAGCAGCTGGGACAAGGCCGCCAGGGCGCACTGGATCCCAATGACATCAAATGTGTCCATTTTTATTTCCCATTTGATCCTTATTAATGAGGATTTGATTTTATATCCTAATAACGCCCGCGTTTTTTAGGTTTGCGCCAGCACTGCTTTCCCATCTCTTCAACGTAGGTTGCCGCTTGCAGCACGGCATGCAGACTGAAGTCCGGTGTCGGGCTGTCTGCTTGAAAATTTTCCGGCAGATATTTGACAAGGTTTTCCGGCAGTTCGATGCGTCGGCAGACGAGACAGGCAACACAGCCGGCCTCAAGTTCTTCCCCGTCCATATTGACGTCTTTTCTTTCCGGCCACCACGCATGGCGATCGATACCCAAATGGCCGCAAAAAATGTGTCCCAGCTCACGGACAAGGATGGCATATTTGTCTTCCACACGTTGGGTTTTGTCCAGGAGGATCAGATAGCGATTATCCTTTTCAAGCTGTAAGTCCTGATGCCTTTTTCGCAAAGCAGGGGTTATCCGTCCGGCGGATTCTCCACCGGCTTCATAGATATGGGTCTCATGAACGGCAATAGCTTGAAGGGCGCAATTGTGCAAGGTGGTTTGATACATTTTTTCAAGTTGTGAGGGTTTCAGCCTGTCCGGGCCGGGTTCCGGCGGCAGGGGGTTGCCGACGGTATCTTTAACATCAAAGATGAAAAGAACCGGAGCCATGGGCGCCAGGATCAGCAGGGGCCGGGCATCGGCAGCAGGTCTGCGTTTAAATTTGCGGGCCCAGGTGCGGGCCGTCGCCACCCGGGTTGCCGAAGGGTTCTGAAGGAAAAGCAAAAACCCATTGAAGGCCGAGTACTGCGGGAAGTGGACGATAAAGTCGATCAGCTGTCCCAGATCCCGTCCATGTTGAAACCGGCCGGTTACGGCCAGCACCTCATCGATGAGCGGAAGATCGGCTGGCAAGTCATCTGTTTTTTTATCTCCAGAGCCTTTGGGTCCTTTTTCAGATGCCTCCGGAAACAAGCTCAGCTGCCTGGACATGGTATGTTTCCCCTGCAACTCCTGCTGAAATGCTCGTGGTTCAAGGCTGCTGCCGCAAAGCTCATCTTCAACCAGCAGCAACACACGCTGATGTGGTAAGCAACCCGCCTTCGCTTGCCAATCGGTCAAGGGGTTACTATATTATACCTATAATAAATTGGAAAAACAGCCACAAAGGCCCAAAGACACAAAGCAAAACTGTTTGCTAAAATTTATCTTTGTGTTTTGGTGTCTTGGTGGCAAAAATGTTTTACCACCAAATGCACAGAAATAATTTCTAAAGGCCTAAGATGAGCGTTTCAAAATTATGCCATGCAGATTGTCTAATACATCATCCGGGGAAAAAACTCAATGGGTTTGGCCCACAATCGGGGATTGCTGCCGTTTGTCAGCGATTAAACTTTAATGTTGCAAAAGGGAGAGACCACCATGGACTTTGAACGCTATTACCTGGATCTTTTCGAGATGCTCAATTCCTGCTGCAAAAAAATTGCCTCTGGTCATTATGACAGGGCGGATGCCGAGCGATTGTTTGAACTGTCCAAAAAGGGTCGTTATCCCAGCTTTCTGGCCGAGCTGGCGGAATCTTTTGGAATGATGCTGGTCAAAGTGGAGGCGCGGGAGTTCCGGTTGAAAAAAATTATTGAGGATTTAGAGAAAAGCAAGGCGCAGCTGCAAAAGGATCATGACGGGACCAACGAGAGCTGAGCAGAAAATTGTATCTTTAATTTTTATGCAAGATTCGGCTGTGACGGCAGACTGCGCAGAGTTTAGCGCGGTTTTTTGTCCGCGAAGAAATGGGCAGTATGATTGCGGTACTGCCGGGCCACGTCTCTGTTGTAAACCACAAACATATCGCCGTCGATATCGGTAATGTGTCTGTGGGGACGGCTGAAAAGGCGCAAGGTCCGATTAATGATTTCATCAGCTGAAATGATACGCTGATTGTAGCTGTTGACATAATGCAGGTCCACCCGGCGTTTTGAGCTGCCCCAGGCCAGGGCATTTAAATAATCCCGGATGCCGTCAATTTTTTCTTTCAGCACCCGTACCGGTGTTCTTTCAAAATTTTCATTAAAGGCGGTGAAATAAATATTGGCCGGGTATACCGGCTGCATGGAAAGCATGTGTTCAAAAGACTGTTGGGCGAAGCTGTGGGCGGCGCTTTTTATTTTACGGTTGACAAAGCTTTCTTTGACATCGAGTCGATCGATTTTGCGGGGTTGGCCGAATTTGATGGACAGGTTGCCTTTTATTTTATCGCTGCAAAATTGCTTGAGGATATAGCCCAAATCTTGAAGGTAGATATCCCTTTTGCTGGCTCCGGATTCATAAAGCCGGCCTAATTCAGCGAAATGCTCATCTTCTAAAACCCGCTCGTAGGCAATGTTTACATCCACGATATACACGTCAACTTCGGCGTACAAGGATGCTTCGATGTCCATTAAAAACGGCAGGTGATGAAACCCGTCAAACATCCCGGTGTAACTTCTGCCGGTTTTGGTACGGTCCATTTTCAGGCGGTCCAACAGGCCGGCTTTAACCGTCGAGTAGCCCGGGAAGGTGACATACATCTGCCTGTTCTTCACTAGGTGGTAGCGATATGCACGGGTCAGGGAGATAATGTCTTTCCTGCCCAGGGTGATTTCACTTCCGTCGGGCTGCCGAACGGTGGTAGGCTCTCTGAATACCTTAAAGGCACCGCGGCTGGTTAGGTACCGGGCGATACTGAGTTTTTCGTTTTTAACAAAATCTTTAAACTTTTTGTTAACAAAGGCCGGCAGCAGATCCTGGAAAATGTCGATGTCATCGAGAAACAGATTAGCACCGCCTTCAACAGGTACCTGCATGTCGTTTTCCCTGAACAAAATGGAAAGCATGATGAAATCGGCTTCACTGAGATGGTTGGGCTTGAAGGTAATCGCACAGTCCGCATTTTGTTCTTTAAAGTGTTTAATATCTTCCAGGCCGATGACCCGCATGTTAAAGGTGTTGCCCCGGGCAAGCTGGTAAAGAACCAACTCAAGGGGATTAATTTTTTGCCACTCATGTTGAATGAGTGGAAACATGGGTTCCATTTTTTCAAATTGCAGTTGTTTCATAACTTGAAGATTATGGTTTCAAAAAAAAGTTAATTGTATTGGCCCTTTGTCCCTTTTAGCGGATTTTTTACGCAGTCCCTAAAAATTGTATGGTCGACTATCGGCGCTGCCCACGTAAAAGTCCGCTATCTCGTCACCGAGCCCGGCCAGGTATGCTTCCAGGTCCTTCCGGTTATCAAAGCTCAAGGTGCCCACATGGCCGCTGGTGTTTCCGGCCGCGGTGTCTTGCTGCCGTCGGCACATGGCAGCTAAAAATTCATTCGGATTATTGTGAAATTCATCAGCGAGTTGCTGTTCGTTGATGATCTGGCGCGCATTTCCGTAAGCGTCAAAATAGACGTAGTATTTCATGTCCGGCTCCGGTTTGTGCCATCATCTATTGTTGTCCGGCGCCCTGTTGCTCCCAACCGGCGGTGGCATATTGTCATCAGAGGGAATCGGGTACCGCTTGCCCTGCAGACGAATGAACAACCGATTATCTTCGTCTTCCAGCAAGGGCGCTATTTTTATAAGCCCTTGTTCGGCAAATTTGACGATTTCATCTCCCATGTGCATGTACAGGTTGTCGTTTTTAACAAAAAGATTTTTTGGGTCCAGGCGGATCTTTTTGCGGGTGTTCAAAATAAGAGTGACTTCCTCATCGATGTTGACT
>JAOZSC010000355.1 GCA_029939875.1 Desulfobacterales bacterium | reverse complement strand
CCTGCAGCTCCACGTGGGTATGGGCGTCCACCAGTCCGGGCATCAAAATTTTGTTTTCAAACGTAGCATCCACTTCATACGGGCCAAAGGGGGAATTTTTCACCCAGCCGCTGATATCATCCAACGGCCCCACAGCCAGAATCCGTCCGTCCTTGACCGCCACGGCTGAGGCGACGGGCTGTTCCGGAAACATGGTGATAATTTTTTTGGCCGGAAAAATAGTCGTTTTTGCTGACATGCAAACCATCCTTTCTACATAAATGCTAATTTCATTGCCTGTCCATCCTTTAGAGATTACCCGAACGATGGCGTATGTACTTAGGAATTTGAATCAATAGGAAACCCTGTAGATATCTGATACATTATCTTTTAGATGTTATTTATAAGTAACAAATGGAAAGAAATCAATTGCAAATATTAATAATAAATTATAAGCAAAATATAAGGGACTTGCTTATATTATATCTAACTTCTCCACCGGTCGCGACCGGTCCGCATCATATGCATATGCATTTGGGCATCGCTTAACGTGTCCATTTGGGGTAATCATGGGTGTGCGATCAAGGATACTGGTTATGGCAGGCTGCGCAGGTAAGCACCCAGATTGGTACCGGTTTTTCGAAGCCCCTGTTTTTAATGACAACGGCGTGCCGACGCGGAAAAAATGCGTTGACCTCGCGGTATGTGCATGGACGCTTGCCCTTGTGGAGTGATCGCGCTGGGATGATGGTGGCACATTTTTTAAAGATTGACAGTGCCCGGCTGAGGTGCCATATTCAATGACGGCTGATCACTAAAAACCGCCGCCGAATCGACGAATATTCCATGACGGGCACCTCTTTCGACATTTACCAGGGAATCCCCACCAAAGACTATGGCCTGATCTTCAAAGCCATCATGCAGCATTCCAAAGACGGTCTTTTTGTCACCGACCACAGGGGCAATGTGGTCATGATCAATCGGGCCACCGAACAGATGTGCGACATTCAGGCCCACCAGGTGTTGGGCCGCAACGTTGGTGATCTGGTCAGGGAGGGATTTTGGAATCCGGCGGTATCCCTGCAGGTGATTGAAAAAAAACGACCCATATCGCTGATCCAGACCACCCGCCAAAACAAAAAGCTCCTGTCAACGGGGATACCGATATTCGACGAACAAAACGGTGTGTGGGGTGCCCGGGACCAGCGCAGTACCAATTTAGGTGCCGGTTCGATTAAATCGGAGAACCCATAACAAACTGTTATTCATCGTTATTGCTAATACCCTCCCAACTTTTCCATCCTCAGCGACCGGGGCCCAGCACATATGGCACAGCGTTTGCTGTTATAAAGCAACCACGTTTTCTAAATTTTAACTTGTCCCTGTTCGGAAAAAGGAGAAAAATCATGACCACCACCCTGCCCACCCAAGCACGGATCGTCATCATTGGCGGCGGCATCGTCGGCTGCAGCACGGTCTATCATCTGACCAAAATCGGTTACTCCGATGTGCTTTTGCTGGAACGCAAGGAAATCGGTTCAGGCACCACTTGGGCGGCTGCCGGCCTGCTGGCCCAGCTTAGACAGAACCAGGAAATGACAAATCTGGCCAAATACGCCCTGCAATGCTACGCCAAACTGGAAGCAGAAACCGGCGTGGCCACCGGATTCAAAATGAACGGGGCCATCGGCGTGTGCCAGACCGAGGACAGACGCCGGGAATGGCTCAGGGGCGCTGCCATGGCCGGCGCCTTTGGCATTGAAATGCACGAAATCAGCCTCAAAGAGGCCGAGGAGATGGTGCCAGGCATGAGTACCGATGATCTGGTCGCCGCATTCTACCTGCCCAATGATGGCATTACCGACCCGACGACCACCGTCCAGGCACTGGCCCGGGGCGCTAAGATGGGCGGGGCCACCATTGTCGAAGGGGTAAAGGTGACCGATATTGACTTGAAAAACGGTGTGGTCAGAGGGGTCAGCACGGACCAGGGCGAGATCGCCTGCGAAATCGTGGTCAACTGCGCCGGCATGTGGGGACGGTATATCGGTCAAATGGTGGGAGTCGGCATTCCCTTGTATGCCGCCGAACATATGCATGCCATCACCCTGCCCATTGAGGGTATTAAAAAGAATTTTCCCACCGTACGCGATTTTGACGGCTGCTCTTATTTTAAGGAAGAATCCGGCGGCATCCTGATCGGGGGCTTTGAGCCGGTGGCCAAACCATGGGGTATGCAGGGCATCCCCGACGGATTCAAATATACGGAATTGTCGGAAGATTGGGATCAGTTTGAAATTTTTCTGCAATGCGGTCTCAAACGGTTTTCGTTACTGGAAAGTGCCCAGATTCGCCACCTGGCGGTGGTGCCGGAAAGCTTTACCCCGGACAACGCCTTTCTGGTGGGAGAAGCCCCGGGCGTTAAAAACTTCTTCGTGGGCTGCGGCATGAATTCGGTCGGCATCGCCAGCGCCGCCGGTGTGGGGCGCGCCCTGTCCCAGTGGATCGATCAGGGCTATCCTGAAGAGCAGCTATGGCCCGTGGATGTGCGCCGCTATTTTCCCTGGCAGCAAAACAGCCGCTATCTGCATGATCGGGTTGTCGAGTCGGTGGGGATTCTCTACGAACATCATTACCCCAACCGCCAGCGCACGACGGCACGTCCGGTGATCTGCTCGCCGGTCCATGATCGTCTGGCCGACAACGGCGCCTGCTTCTCCATGATTGCCGGCTGGGAGCGGGCCGACTGGTTTGACCACCAGGGGGTGAAACCGGAGCATATTTACAGCTGGGGCCGGGCCAACTGGTTTGACCATCAGGCCCGGGAGCACATGGCGGTACGCGAGAATGTGGGCCTGTATGATTTGTCCTCCATGGGCAAACTGCTGGTGCAGGGCCCGGATGCCGAAGCCGTGCTTCAAAAACTGTGCGCCAATGATGTGGCCGTATCAGTCGGTAAGGTTGTTTACACGCCGGTTCTCAATGCCAGGGGCGGATTTGAAACCGATGTCACCATTACCCGAATCGCTGAGCAGTCTTTTTTCATTGTCACTGCTGCCGGCACGACGGTTCGCGATTATGATTACATCCGCAGACGAATCCCGGCCGATGCGTGTGCCACCGTTGCCGATGTGACCCACGGCTACGCCATGCTCGCGGTCATGGGGCCCCAATCCAGGGATCTGTTATCCATCTTGACCGACGAAGATCTTTCCAATGCGGCTTTCCCATACGCCACGGCCAAAGAAATGGACCTGGCCTACGCCCGGCCGCTGGCAGTGCGCATGTCCTACGTGGGCGAGCTGGGGTGGGAGTTTTATATCCCCACTATGTTCGCGCTACCGGTATTCGACGCCATCATGGCGGCGGGTGAAAAATTCGGGCTGCGTCTGGTGGGTATGCAGGCAGTCAACTCCCTGCGGATGGAAACCGGCTACCGCCACTGGGAATCGGATATCACCCCGGAAGACACCCCCTACGAGGCAGGCCTGGGTTTCGGGGTTAAACTGGACAAAGGCGAGTTTGACGGCCGGCCGGCACTGATCCGGCAAAAGAGGGACGGATTGACGAAGAAAATGGCCATGTTCACCCTGGATGACCCCGACCCCATGCTTTATGCCAACGAACCCATTTACCGTAATGGTGAAGTCGTCGGCCAGATCCGCTCGGGTGCTTACGGTCACCTGCTGGGCTGTGCCGTGGGCATG